>JBAUVX010000025.1:0-2451 GCA_049583465.1 Waddliaceae bacterium
GTGCGGGCCATACCGAAGCGGCAGTCGACCTTGCCAAACTATGTGGAATGTCTCCGGCCGGAGTTATCGCAGAAGTTGTCAATGATAACGGCTCGATGGCTCGGCTGCCTGAATTAGAGCAATTTTCGGCCCGTTATCACATTCCCTTAATTTCTGTTGCCGATATTATTCGCTACCGACGACGTAAAGAGAAACTTGTCCGCCATCTCTCAACGGCCCGCATCCCCACCCGCTATGGAGATTACCTCGCCCATGTCTACGAGTCCAAGCTCGATGGAATGCAACATATTGCGATGGTGAAAGGCAAGATTCACAGCCCCATGCTCGTTAGAGTTCACTCGGAATGTCTTACCGGAGATGTTTTCGGCTCCACCCGTTGTGATTGCGGCGAGCAGCTGCAATTAACGTTCAAACAGATTCAAAAGGAAGGAAGCGGAGTCATCGTTTATCTCAGAGGCCATGAGGGGCGCGGGATAGGTTTAGGGCATAAACTACGAGCTTATACGTTGCAAGATCAGGGTAAAGATACCGTGGAGGCAAATCTTGCCTTAGGTTTGCCCGTCGATTCCCGCGAATACGGCATGGGAGCACAAATACTGGCAGACCTGGGCGTCACAACAATTCGATTAATGACAAACAACCCTGCAAAGTACGGAGGATTGGAAGGGTACGGTCTTGAAATTGTTGAAAGGGTTCCTTTGATTTCCCCATTGACTGAAGAGAATAGCCGATATTTAACAGCAAAAAAAGAAAAACTCGGGCATCTACTAGAAATTGTAAAATGAAAGAATATACCGGTCGGCAACGAGCAGAACACCTTCGTTTTGGCATCATCGTGGCAAAATTTAACGCATTGATTACACGTCAATTGTTAGAAGGTGCCATGGATGGTTTGCATCATCATGGAGCAGATGACAACAATGTGACCGTTGTGTGGGTTCCCGGTTCTTTCGAAATTCCCCTCATTGCCCGCAAGATGGCGTCTTCAGGCTCTTATGACGCTCTTGTTTGTTTAGGAGCCATTATCCGCGGCTCTACTTCCCATGCCGATCACATTGCCGGCCAAGTCTCTTCGGGAGTGGCGAGGATTGCTTTAGAAACGGAAGTCCCCATTATTTTTGGGATTTTAACGACAGATACCATTGAACAAGCCCTAGAAAGGGCCGGAAAAAAGAGAAGCAATAAAGGATTTACATCTGCACAAGCCGCAATAGAAATGGCGAATCTCATCCAGGAACTCGGTTAAGCGTGTGCCCCGGCGTGTGTCTGAAAAAATTGACTGGAAAAACGGTGTTTTGTAAAGTAAATATTTTATTTAATGTATTAATTAAAACATTTTGAAAGAAGGAAAAATCATGGTTTCTAAAATTTGTTCAAATAGTAATAACCTCAGCGGTTGGGAAAACAAATCAACTCCCTTTCCTGTTTCTTTAGGGACTCTTAACCTCGATGTCTTGCAAAAAACTTTCGAATTCCTACAGTCTGATGAACTGGTGTCTACTTTAAGGAGCACAAGAAGATGTAAAGAGGCGAGCATCCGCGTTATTCGAAAGCGGGACTTTCCGCTTAAACTGCTTGAAAAAACGACTGAAGAAGCCGTTGATTTTGCCATCAAACATCAATTAAAAAGGGTAAACCTTTCAAACCTTGAGGCGATGGATAAACACGTGAAAAAATTGGTGAGAGGAAACAACGACATTGAATCGCTCAATCTTTCCGATTGCGTTCTAATCACCGGTAAAAGCCTCTTGGAAATCGCTGCCAAGTTGCCAAAGCTGCAATTCCTAAATCTCTCGTCCTGTTATTTCCTCATCATCGAAGCTAATGCTCTTAAAGTCCTCGCCATGAAGTTGCCAAAGTTGGATATTATCCCGCATGGATTGCTGGCAGTCTCTGGCTTCTATGCACGTCCATCAATTCACAGCTGAGGCACACCATCCTTTGCCGCTATTCGTGCACAAAAACCATATCAAAAACTTATTTAGTCGGCCCTGAAAAAGTAAGGCTCCCGAGGGAAAAATTTGCTCCCGCCTAGGAGAGCTAGGAGGTAAAATTTGCAATGTTTTGAATCACGTTAATTGATTTCCTTGCAAATTTTAACGAGGCAGCCGTACTCGCGAGAGAAAAAATAGCCATTTTTGAAACAAAAAATGAGGGAACTGACGAGCCTAACCCCTTGTGGGTTAGGTGAGGAGGTTTACACATTTTTTGTAAAAAGGGAATTTTTCCGCCGCGAGGACTTTTTCAGGGACGACTCTTTAGAGTCAAGGGAGGACTGCTTTTAAAAAGATTGCCGGCCATTTTTGCGTTCTGGAAGAGGTTTTCCGCACAACCCGGGTTTTAAGACTAGACATTGCCGCTTCCAACCGTTATATGATGGGCATAATAAGCACGGGCAAAAATGACAAAAGTTGTTCTGTACAGCATTCTTTTAGTCGGCGGACTGATTAC
>JBAUVX010000026.1:0-3698 GCA_049583465.1 Waddliaceae bacterium
TGAACCTATCTCACTAAACGCTTTTCAGCCGATTTTTTGGATCTTGAGGGTGATTTTGTGATGAATTTTGATCTCAACTTATGAAAGTTGAGCGAAAAATTGAGCGCAAAATCAGCCCAAGAGGCAAGAAATCGGCAAAAATGGTTTAGTGAGATAGGTTCTTCGACGTAAGAAGCGAGTCGAACTCACGTTAAAAAGGGAACATATGTACCTCAGAGCTCTCAAAGAGAAGCTGCTTAACCTGATCAAAAAATTTCCCATTCTAGCTGTGCTGGGGCCCAGGCAATCGGGGAAAACCACACTTGTAAAAGAGACCTTTCCCAACTATGCCTATGCAAATTTAGAAAACATCAATCAAAGGGAGTTAGCCATTTCCGACCCCCCTTATTTCCTCAAATCTTATGAAAAAAACGGAGGATTAATCATTGATGAAGCCCAACATGCACCCGGATTATTTTCCTACTTGCAACTTGAAGTGGATAAAAAAAAAGATATGGGCAGGTATGTACTCACCGGCTCACAAAATTTTTTGTTAAACGAACACGTTTCCCAAACGTTAGCAGGAAGGGTGGCTATTTTTGATTTGCTTCCCTTGTCAATAGGTGAGCTGTCTCTCTCGAGTTTGCTTTCCGGAGATTTAAATGAAAACATCTTTAAAGGAGGTTATCCTGCAATTTATGCAAGGAACTTGGACCCGCCTGATTGGAGCATGAACTATATCAGAACATATTTGGAAAGAGATGTGCGTCAAATGAAGAATGTCAATGATCTATCAACTTTCCAAAGGTTTCTTAAACTGTGTGCAGGAAGAATTGGTCAAGTGATCAATTTTTCTGAACTTGGAAGAGATTGCGGGATTTCCTACCAAACTGTCAAGGCATGGATCTCTTTGTTAGAAGCGAGCTTTATCATTTTCATGCTCCCTCCCTATTACAGAAATTTTAGTCGAAGAGTCGTCAAATCGAAAAAACTCTACTTCATTGACACCGGACTTGCGTGCAACCTCCTGCAAATAGAAAATTCTAAGCAGCTTATAAACCATTATTTAAGAGGAGGTCTCTTTGAGTCTTATGTCATTTCAGATCTTATAAAGCAACGCTGCAATCGAGGGAAACAACCTAACTGCTTCTTTTGGAGAGATGACAAGGGTCACGAGGTTGACTGCATCTTAGAATTAGGTGGTGAAATCAATCCGATAGAAATAAAAGCTACTGAAACCATCAGAAAGGAGTTTTTCAAGAATCTTACCTATTTCAGTGAAATTTCCGGCGCAAACCCTAGAAATACCTACCTCATCTATGGAGGAAAAGAAAATCAGATACGCCGCGAAGGTAAAGTTGTGGGATGGCCTTCGATTAACGAGTTATACCGCTCGTGAATCAAACGAAGAGGTGAAAAATTCTTTTTTTTTCATGAAAGCAAATGTTCAGCAACGGAAGTCTAAAGAAGAGAAAGTCTATTGCTCAGCTCTCCTTGTCATCGGAAGCGAATGGGAACGAACATTCCAACAATCGCCATGACCCCGATAAAGATAAAAAATGTTCCGATGACCATCGCCCATTGAGTTTCTAACGGAAGAGATCCGGGTTTTTCATGATGCCGCATGTTTTTCTTATGACCCTGCTCTTGAAGGCTCATGTGTTCCTGATGCTTCATATGTTCTGCATGCTCCATGGGGATCATCCGACGGGACATCATCCCATGTTTGACCTTTTTCTTCACCAACCAGGAATTAATGGGATAGGCAGTAATGGATGCAGTGATAGTAGCAAGGGACATCATCCCCCAAAAATAGGGAAGAAAAGGATCTCCTGCTATAGGATAAAAGTGGCGGACGATGACCATGACGGGAAACATCCCCGCCATCACCATGTTCATTGAGACCGTTTCAGCAAAAACGGTTTTCTGAACTGCCAAGAGGTAGCTGTCGAACATTGAACGCATAAACAGTGCTTGAAAAATCAACAAGCCGAAGAGGTAGGCAACGCAATACTCCACGATGACCTCCACCCCGTTGGGCAATGCGTAATAAGAGAGGATAGCTGCCATGATAATGATCGCTGTAGCATCTCCTGCCACGCAGTGGATGAGAGACCCTATGGCTTGTTTCCAGTGGACTTGAATAAATTGGTCATGAGTCCCCGGCATCGGCTGTCGGCAAGAGAGAAAATAAATAAAAAGCCCCAAAGGTCCGGTGTAGAGAATGATCAATGCCCAAGCCAATGTCATGACCCGTAATGATGGGGTATTGGTGAATTGATCCCACAAAACAAAAAGGAGCGACCCCAATGTAAGCAGAAACCAAAGAAGCAATACGCCGTCAATCATGAGTTGTTACGGTGATAGGGTCAAATAAGTCGTGTCAATACGCTGCCCATTGAGAGCATTCCAATAGGTTGTCAAAGTGGATCCGTCAGGATTTAATACCTCTAAGCTGTAGACGGGTAAAAAAACCTCTTTGGAATTGCGTACGGTGAAGTCATACCCAAAGGCGGCCTTAGAAATCCGTTCAATTTGTCTTCGACTGTACCGCTTATCCACTCTCATTGCATGATGATAGGGTTTGGTTACCAACGATTGGTGAATGCGCGTGTGGGGAGGTACGTTGAAATTGGGATGTTGAAAGTGCAGTGTCGCTTCGTTTCCGTTGACAATAATCAAATATTTTTGCCGAGCGCTTTCAACTGCTCTCTTAAAATCTTCCGGCTCCCAACCCAATTCATGCTGCAATCTAGATAGGGATAAAGAACCTCTGTGCTTGGATAGGGTATTGATGAGAAGAAAATCCGATCGGGTGGCTCGGGCGTTGATCGTATCCTCAAATCCATGCGTTTTTTGCCAGGATTCCGTGTCGATGACCATCTCCCCATCAACCATGCTCCAAAGAATCACTCCTTCTCGCGTTTTTCTATTGTGCTCGGTGTATTTGACTTCCATCAACAAATAAGGATAAAATTTAAGCGTGGGATCTTGAAAGGAGTATTGGGAGTTTGGGATGAGTTCTTCCTGGTGGGTTTTCATGATCTGTTCAGAGGAGTAGCGGGCTTCCAGCGTTAAAAATTCTCCATTTTCCACATAAGACTGGATGATTTCGCGGAATTGGGGGTTTTGATTCCACAAAACCCAAGAGGCTATTCCCGCTAGCAAGAGAAGAAAAAATGTTGAAGTGATGCGCATGCGACTCTCATTATGACTGTTGTTCGTTATCTTTTGTAGGACATTCCTTGGAAAAAATCAACCGAAAAACCCTCATGTCAATGGGAGGCTGCATCAACAACCCCTGCTTTCAAGCGGGGTGGATAATGCTTGACTATTTCTTCCCGGTTAGCAAAAAAGTCGACGCCCCCATCGCCAAACCGGATTCCTTGCGGATATTGGCGGCGCCACTGTTCGACAACTGCATTTACGTGTTTAAAATACCCATTTTGAGTGTTTTCCGATCGGAATTTTACTCCTCTTGCCAAGGTAATATGGAAGGGGTTACCATAGTCGCCGCAGGGGCATTTGAGCCGCTCGCTCAGCAGAGCAAAAAGCCGGCCTATCGTTGAATCAGGCCGGTACTCAAATAACAATTCACGCCATGGGCGAATTGCGATTTTGCGATTTCGGTTGATAATGCGCAGGTACTAGTTTCACCACTCATTTAAAGCATGGTTGTTAGTGTAAAACACAGAGAGCACAGAGAGAAAGGACGGGGG
>JBAUVX010000027.1:0-6120 GCA_049583465.1 Waddliaceae bacterium
TCGAAATCTTTGGCATCAGGCTTCTCGATTTTGGAGAAAATTGCTAGCTCATACGGTGTGTGTCAAACTGAATATGGAATTAGGCAACGAGCCTTTACAGTTTGAAGGTCTCATAACGCATTAACAATTCTCCCATGGGGTTAAAAAATAAAATAGACTCCTTCACTCATCACAGGTAAAGGAGTCTGCAATGAAAAGCTACCGTGCTGGTAACTGGATGGAGGCTCTCTAGCCAGAGGGATTTGGAAGAAGTTAGTTGGCTATCACATGAGGTCGATTGCTGAGACAGCGATGAGTCGTTTGAAGCGAATATTTGGAGACACGTTGTTCAGCCGCTTGAGTGAGGTACAGAATGTGGAGCTTCAACTAAAAGGGTTTGTCTTGAATATGATGACCAAAATAGGAATGCCGTCCGGCTACCTGATCTAAGATAAGGAGTAATCGTAAAACTGAGAAGAGATCAATTCATCTCGAGACTTACGCAACAAGGCCCGTTTCGCAATCTGCCCTCTTATTATAGTGAATTTTTTATTTAAATTAAATAAAATTCTTGCTTGATGTAAAGACATCTGCTATGTTTCCTCCATTAATCCCGTGAAACTTAAGGAGAAAAACTTATGGTAAGTGCAATAAGCGAGTTCGGCCCAGAAGACATGTATGCCGGGGGTTGCAACTATTGTATTCCCCAACAAGTTATCGAGGAATGGAACCGGGGAATCGGATTTGGAAGCATCACCCCCTATTCCCCTCATATTCAAAGGCTCGTTGATGAAGTGGCCCAAAAGATTTGGAAAAGCTACCTTGACGACGTCAGACCTGTTGAGCAGCCCTGGATCGTGGTCACTGCAGGAGCGCCAGGTGCAGGGAAAACCACTGTCTTGGAACGGGATTTAAAAGAGGCAGCAGAGGCAGGACAACCAAGGCCCGTCTATGTGGACCCCGATGCCGTCTTTTTAAAAGAGATGTATGCTCAACACGACCCTCGTGATTTATTCTCACAGCTAAACGATGAAGATGAATCAAAAACAGAAGACAAGCCCTTAACGGAACGACACATTCGCCAAATGGTGTATAACCTATTGCGCCCCGCTTCCAATGGAAAAACTCATCAGATGCTAAGCAACGCCATCAAACTCAAATTGCCCATTTATTTTGGGTCTACATCCACAAACCCCCGCACACCCGGATCCTTTCAATTTTATAAAAACGAGGGGTATCGCATTCGTGTGCCTTATGTGATTGCTCCGGACGATATACGCTGGGGGTCGATTAAGAGAAGAGACGGAACCTTTGTCCAAACGACAGAAGAAGATACTAGAGAAAAAGGCAAGCTTCTTCCTCAACGTATCCATGACACTTTTTTAACATTCGCTGACCAGATCGACTTTTGGTATCGCGATCAAGTGGATGGCGCTGCTGTGAAAGTCGCTGAATGGAAAAAACTTAGCGATTCAGAGCATCAAGGTGAACTCACGATTTTGAACACCCCAATGTACGAAGCGATGACTAAAGTGCACAATGCCTCTTGTCAATCAATCGGTAATCCCGAGGTCGACCCCGTTGCTTTGCTCTGGGAAAATAGCGTCGAAAAGGTCTCTAGGATTGTTCGACTTCAGCGTTAAAAAGAAATAGGGCATTCTTTTTTCTGAGATTGGGAAGAGGGCTTTTTTTCCAGGCCGACACCGTTTGGGTCAGCACCCCCTGCTCGGGCATCGTCAACTCCCACGCAATGCACAAAACGGTGTCGCCGCTCAACGTATTGACCAATGCCTCCAACACGTCGGGATTGCGATACGGGCGCTCCATAAACATCTGTGTTCCACCTGTCTGCCGAGACTGTCGTTCTATCGCAATTAAAGAGCCCTTCAACTTCTCTAAATCCTTATCTAAATAGCCATGAAAGGTAAATGATTGCGCTGAAAGGCCCGATAACATGAGCGCAAGAAAAAGGGAAGAGGGTCCGATAAATGCTTTAACCTCGATCCCCAAGAGCCGCGCTCTTCTCACCAGTTTAGCGCCGGGATCGGCAATACACGGCAAGCCGCTGTCTGCAATCAGCCCCCACCTTTCCCCTTTTTGAACCGGTTCAAGGATGAAGTCGATTTCGTCATCGGGAGTGTGTCGATGATACAAGCAAAGCGGCGTGTGATGAGCCGGCTTTTTTGTCTGAAAACGACTTAAAAACCGCCGCCCCGCTTGTTCGCTTTCTGCAATCAATCCATCCAAAGTGGACACAGCCTTGTCCACGCTTGCCGGCAAAAACAGCTCGTGATGGCGATGTTCTCCTAATAAATTAGGCAAAAGTAGCAGAGCGGGTTTTTTTGAGCTGTTGTTCATGGCGGCATCGTCGTAAGGGTAAATAACAACCGTTCCAGTAAGAGCTCCTGAGATAAAGCGCTATTTTTCGCCAATCTTTCGACATCGTCGATGAGGAGGATTCCCTTTGTTAATCTCCGCATTCCATATTGGCGGGCCATCTGTGCATGCTGCTGAAAAATATTTCCTCTCATATAGGGAAATTGCTGTTGGACGCCGCCTAAGCCGCCCCCAAGAGAAAGAATATCACAGAGGCGGCATTTCGTTTGAAATTGGGTGCGGATTTGTCTGAGCAAAGAAAAAAAAGGAACACCTTCGGAAACCAGGGCGTGGGCAATACTAAACGCTGCGGCAGGCCGGCTGGAAAAGATCGCATCTCCTAATTGCCAGACATTGTCATCGTAGCCCTTTGTACAAATGCTGCGAACATCTGCTTCCGTCACTGTCTCTCGATCTCCAACGTAGCTGATCAGTTTTTCGATTTCAAGAGGCAGCAGCGAATAGTCCATGCCAATAAAGTGTAATAAATACCTCGCCGTCTTAGCATCGATCCTCTTTCCCCTCTTTTGTCCTCTATCCATCACCCTGCTTATCCAAGCTTGTTCTTTTTCCCTGGGATTTTCCTCTGCAAGGTCGAGCATCACACCCACTTTTTCCGCTTTCTTATAGAAATTCGACGCTCGATTGATCGTCGTTGTCGAAATCACCAGAAAAATAGAGGGGTGAGGATGGGCAAAATACTGTTCTAATTGCTGCAATGCCGGCTTTGCCAACTTATCCGCTTGCCGGATGAGAACTACCCGCTGCTTCACAAAAAAGACGTGGGATTGCAGTTCTTGCATGATTGTCCCTATAGAGGCGTGTTCTCCATCAAAGAGGCACAACGCCTCTCTTCTTGACTTCTTGGAACCTAACAAGGCAGTGATGATGTGTTGCTCGCACTCTTTTCTTTCGTCAATGTCCTTGGCAATAAGCACATACACCGGTGCAAAATGCTGCGGTGCCGCATCTTTGAGGTGTTTCTCAAAAGGTGATCGCTGGGTAAACTTCATGATTGCCACTCATTATACCCACAAACATTTAGTGCGACAAGAAATGAACGCCCATGATATGAAAGAAGACGGAAATCGCAATAACCCCCAAAAGAGAGAAGCGATGCAAAATGCGGAAGAATCCGACATGCTCCCTTCGGAAACCGTTGAAAAGAGCCCTGAACCGGTTGCTCCCATGATCATAGGAAACTGGGAACCCTATCGCTCTAAAAAAGACCTCGACAGCTTTCTTAAAAAACTTGCACAAAACAACTACTCTGCCGCCTCCCCCGTTTACCTAGCCCTTCCCCTGACAATGATTCCCGATCATGCCGCTAATCTAAAGTTTCAGGGCATCGTCATTGGCAGCAATGCGATGCACAACGCAGCAGAGGGAAGTTTTACTGCAGGGGTCGCGATCGATATCCTAAAAAAAACGGACGCGCATTTTGTTCTTCTTCGCGCCGATCAACAACAAACCCCTTACTCCACGATTCATCATAACATTCTTGCCCTTCTTGACCGGGACATCACTCCCATTCTTTGCATTGGAGAAAGTGTTGAGCAGTACCGACAAGACCAAACGATGGAAGTGCTGACAACAACGATCCACGAATGCCTCCAAGGGATTTCCGATGATCGCCTATCCCGCATCCCCCTCATTTATGCTTCCCCTTGGCTCTCTGAGCAAGGATTATCCTCCCTTAGGGATAATTTGAATAAGTCCTGCGAAGTTTGCCGGCAAGTGCTCAAGGAGCAATTTGGGGAAGAGCAACGGATGCGCGTGCTATCAATCATCCCTCATTTTGTCTCCGATTTCTCTACCTATTTAAAAGGGACAGAGTGTGACGGATTTTGTTTTTTCGACCTTGCCACCCATGCGGATCACTTTCTCAAGATTCTTGCCGCCATCACACAAGAGAGAGCAACACCCCCCTAGATGGCTCTTCGCGTAGAAAACCTCACCTTTTGGCAATGCGGTCCGATCAACCTCTCCGTGAACAAAGGGCAATGTGTGGGAATCTTCGGCGCTTCAGGCTCCGGGAAAACCCTTCTCTTGCGTGCTCTTGCTGATCTAGACCCCCACGAAGGAAATGTGTATCTGAATGATCGAGAGTGCCGCGATGTTCCCCCTCATGAATGGCGTAAACACATAGGGATGATCCCGGCAGAATTTTTGTGGTGGTATGATACTGTTGGAGAGCATTTTTCCTCTATCGACGAACAATGGCTAGCATTTCTTGGATTTAGCCGGGATGTCATCGACTGGCACGTCAATCGCCTATCCATGGGAGAGCGGAGTCGTTTAGGTCTGTTAAGAACGCTGGCAAACCATCCCCAAGCCCTTTTGTTGGATGAACCGACAGCGAATCTCGATGAGAAAAATACGCGCAAAGTGGAAGAACTCATCAAAAGCTACCAGCAAGAACACCCCATCCCCATTGTTTGGGTCAGCCATAGCGAAGAGCAGCAGCGGCGGATGAGTGATGCGGCCTTTGAATTGCTAAACGGGATGCTCGTGCCATGAACGACGGTATCATTGTTCTAACCCCTTTGGATCTCGCCGTTGCCGGCTTGCTCATCAGCATCGTTGCGATTCTTAACCTCAGAACAGATAGCAATTTGAGTAAGAGCATTGCGTTTGCTGCTCTTAGAAGCGTCGTCCAACTTCTGCTGATCGGATTTGTCCTCAAGGTCATTTTTACCCACCGAAATGTTCTTGGTATCGCGGCCATTTCGTTTGCGATGCTGCTCGTCGCAGGAAGAGAGGTGCGGGCCCGTCAACAAAGACCCTTTAAAGGCTTTTGGGGGTACCGGATAGGTTTGGGGTCGATGTTCATTTCTTCTTTTGCCGTGACCATCCTCACCTTGCTTATCATCATCGAACCCATTCCTTGGTACAACCCCCAGTACTCGATCCCCATATTGGGAATGCTTTTGGGCAACACCATGACAGGCATCGCTCTTGCTTTGGACCGGCTAACTCAATCTGCTTGGGAACAGCGAAGCATGATCGAACAGCGCCTGCTTCTTGGCCAGCATCATCGTGAAGCGATCAAAGACCTCAAAGTGGCAAGCTTGCGCGTTGGAATGACCCCTAATATCAATAGCATGGCAGCAGCGGGCATTGTCTTCCTGCCCGGGATGATGACAGGGCAGATCCTCGCCGGGAATTCCCCGACTGAAGCGGCTAAATACCAAATTCTCATTTTATTCCTCATTGGCGCCGGGACAGGAATCGGGACTTACCTGGGCATTTCCATTGGATCGCGGCATCTTTTTGATGAAAGAGATCGGCTGCGCCTCGACCGTTTGTCTTCCAAGACGACAACATCCAAGAGGGGAAAAAAGGGCTGAAAGATCTTGATTTTCCGATCTAAGACCCTAGTTGCCAACTAGTTGACCCACCACACAATTGATTGACAAACCCCCACACAATTTAAGTATACTTAAAAAAACAGCCTAAAAAATTAGCGTAGAGTTAAATATGATTCGGGTTCTAAAAGACACTTTTGAGCGGCTAATCGCGCATGTTGAGTTGAAGATAAAGAGAGGGCTATACACAACGTTTAGTCCGAGTCGTCTGACTGGATTGGCGGGTCCGCGCGGTGTTGGGAAAACGACGCTGATGCTCCAATACATTAAAGAACGCCATGGGCGAATTGCGATTTTGCGATTTCGGTTGATAATGCGCAGGTACTAGTTTCACCACTCATTTAAAGCATGGTTGTTAGTGTAAAACACAGAGACACAGAGAGCACAGAGAGAAAGG
>JBAUVX010000028.1:0-15892 GCA_049583465.1 Waddliaceae bacterium
TTCTCTCTGTGCTCTCTGTGTCTCTGTGTTTTACACTAACAACCATGCTTTAAATGAGTGGTGAAACTAGTACCTGCGCATTATCAACCGAAATCGCAAAATCGCAATTCGCCCATGGCGTTAATTACGGATACACAACTCTTCAACCTCCTTTTATTTCAGGATATAATGAATACCCTTGCTGTGTATCCTAAAAGAGCACTTTTCACAACTTGTGTAGATTTTCCTTCATCTTGGATCTGATTTAAAGGGAGAGTTTTTTGAGTGATGAGTTCCGAGTAAAATTCAATGGCTCCAAATTTTGTAAAAATTTCTACGTAATTCCGCTTCCAGTTGCGATTGGAAGAGCTTTTTTCATTTTCGATGGTAATGAGCGCTTTTTTTGCAACCCGGAGAATTTCTTTCCAGAAGTTGTCGCCGGTATTTGGAGGAAGATGCATTAACGTGGCCATTGAAAAGACAAGATCGTAGGCATTTGTTTCTATGTTAGGAAGAATATCCTGAGCCCTGCCACAAAAAAGAGGGGCTTTGTTTAATGATGGATACTCCTCCTTTAGCAATTCCAATGCTCTTTGACTAATGTCAACTCCTGCAACATCAAATCCGTGTTGGTTTAAAAAAGCGAGATTTCTTCCAATGTTACATCCTATTTCCAAGGCGGATTGTATGCCCTGTGTAAAGGATCGAATAAGTCCATAAAGATAACGGCTTCTTTGTTCAGTCTCCGGACTTAGTTTGTATCCTTCCGGAGCATTGAAGATATCACGGGGATTTTGCCAATACTCGATTAAATCACTTTCATTAATGAAATACAATCCACTCGTCATGAATTGGGTGTGAAGGTGGATGATGGACTTCCTTTCTTCTTCTTTGGGTTTGCCTATTCTCAAGTAGAAGAATTTATTGAAAAGTTTTATCCTCCAGCCCGGAGTCGTCAATGGAATTTCTTCAAACTTTCCTGTTTGAGTTTTGTCAAAAGAAACTGCCTTTCCGGGCATTTCTTCCATGACTTTTTTTAATAAAGGGCCCGGTTCAAAAAATAACACCGGCTCCATGATATCGCCATGACGCTGAAACAGAATATAATTGTGAATGCTATTCATGAAGCTATCCGCAAATTCATATTCGCCATCTGCCTTCATTAATTGGATCTTTTTTTGCTCTTCTTCTTGCCAAACTTGCCCAAGTTTGCCTTCAAAGAAGAGTAAAAAAATCCTTCAAAAAATGAAAAAATCTGAACAAATAGCAATTTACGGATAGGTTCAAGTTTTGAAATTTCAGGGGGCTTTATGCCTGAAAATCAAAGACGAGTTCCTCTTCGTGCTCCTTGTCGACAAACTTCTTGACGTGCCGATGATACTGAAAACCGGTCCCTCCGGGAATGATATGCCCCATGATGACATTCTCTTTAAATCCGAGAAGATAATCGGTTTTCCCCGCACAAGCAGCTTCCGTGAGAACCCTTGTGGTATCCTGGAATGAGGCCGCAGAGATAAAGGATTCTGTACTGAGCGAAGCCTTGGTAATCCCCAAAAGAACAGGAGCCGCTTGAGCAGCCTTGCCGCCTTCTGCTGTCACTCGCAAGTTTTCTTGCTCGAATTCCTTTTTATCCACCTCTTCCCCAAAGAGCAAACCGGTATCACCGGGATCAATGACCCTCACTTTTTTGAGCATCTGACGGACAATAATTTCAATGTGCTTGTCATTGATATCGACACCTTGGAGTCGATACACCTCCTGAACTTGATTGACGAGATATTTTTGTACCTCTCGCACTCCACAAATTTCTAAAATTTCGTGCGGAATGACAACACCATCGGTCAATTGCTGCCCCTTCATCACTTGATCGCCTTTTTGGACAATTAAGTGCTTGGTATGAGAAATGAGATGTTCCTCTTCCATTCCGGAAACATCATCGCGCACGACGACAATTCGTTTATTTTTTTGAATACCGCGAAAGTCGACAACACCGTCAATTTTAGCAATTTCCGCAGACTCTTTAGGTTTTCGCGCTTCGAAAAGCTCGGCAACCCTAGGAAGACCCCCGGTAATATCCTTGGTTTTGATTGCCCCGCGCGGAAGCCGCGCCAGCAAGGTCCCGGCAACAGCATATTGCCCCTCTTCTACCGATATAATGGCTCCGGAGGGGATAGGATAGGTGCCGACGAGATCCTTATATTCTTGGTCGGAGTAGACCACGATTTGCGGATGGAGTTCTCCCCGATGCTGTTTCACGATCAGCTCAACCTGCCCTGTTTGCTTGTTAACCTCGCGCTCTGCCGAGATTCCTTCCACAAGATCTTCATATTTCAAGTAACCGGGACGATCGCAAATAATGGGAATATTATGCTGCTCCCACTTGGCGATAATCTGCCCTGCTTTAATTCTCGCCCCATCTTCAAACAGAATCTTAGTCCCTAGCTCGACCGTATAGATTTGCAAAGGTTCAATCGATTTGGTCGACAAGAGTTTCTTGTATTCCTCCAAGGTACGACCTTCGTCACGGACAATATTTAATCTCCCATTCTTATTGAGAGCCAGCCACTGCCCATCTTCATTCTTTACAGTCCTCAGTTCCGAATAGACGAGAATCCCTTCAAAATCAGAAATAATTTCAGGCTTGGACGCTGCCGATGCAATTCCCCCTAAGTGGAACGTCCGCATCGTCAACTGTGTTCCGGGCTCTCCGATCGATTGAGCGGCAATGATGCCAACGGCCTCTCCCAAATTGACCTGCATTCCATTGGCAAGATTGACGCCATAACACTTTTGACAAACACCACGCCGTGTTTCGCATGTCAATACAGAGCGGATTTTCACATTTTCTATTCCCGCATCATCGATGGCTTCCGCCTGTTGAATGGTCAGGACATCTCCTTTCTTTGCCAACACTTTGGTACGATCGCCGGGAAGGTAGATATCCTCGCATGTCGTTCGACCAAAAATTCGATCCTTCAACGGCAATAATTCACCCTGGCCTTGTTTGATCGCAGAGACCTCAATGCCATTGAGTGTTCCACAATTCTCTTCCGTAATAATGACATCTTGAGAGACGTCCACGAGACGACGGGTGAGATAACCGGAATCGGCAGTCTTCAAGGCAGTATCGGCAAGGCCTTTGCGCGCTCCATGCGAAGAGATCGAAAACTCAAGGACTGTTAATCCTTCTCGGAAGTTCGAGGTAATAGGCGAATCAATGATTGCTCCCGAAGGTTTGGCCATCAAACCACGAAGAGCGCCTAGCTGCCTAATCTGCGATTTGTTTCCTCGAGCACCGGAATCCATCATCAGATACAACGGATTCATCCGCGACTCCTTCGGCTCGCTGATCATTTCAAACAGATTTTCGGATAATTTTTCCGACACTTCCGTCCAAATGCTAATGGTTTTGGATTTACGCTCTCCATCAGTAATAATTCCATCTTCATACTGCCGCTTGACTTGAGCGACGCGTTGATGCGCTTCATCCAAAATTTTCTGTTTGTTCGGAGGGATATAGACATCTCGAACCCCCATGGAAAGTGCTGCTCGAGTTGCCTCGGCAAAGCCAAGCTGCTTTAAATCATCGAGAAAACGGACCGTCTTTTCCAGCCCAACCTTTTTATAGCACTCCATGATCAGAGCACCCATTCTCTTTTTGGGTAGGCTGTAATTCTGAAAACCGAGTTCCTTGGGGACAATTGTGTTGAAAATGACCCTCCCGGGGGTTGTCTCGATAATTCCTACATCGGTACGGACTTTAATCCGTTCATGAATGCGAATCCCTCGGAAATAGTACTGGATCTCGCCGGGCTCAGCCGGTTTATCAAACCAAGAATAGCTTCCCCCTGCATACAGGGCCATGAGCACCTCTTCCGCGTCGCGAAACACGCGGGTTTTTTTCCCATGATCCTCCGGAATGTACAAGGGATCGCACATGAGATAATAGAGTCCAAGGGTCATATCCTGCGAAGGAATGGCCACCGGTTTTCCCGACGAAGGCAAAAAGATGTTGTCCGGCGCCATCATCAAAAGCTTCGCTTCAAGCTGTGCTTCGACAGAAAGGGGAACATAAACCGCCATCTGATCGCCATCGAAGTCAGCATTGAAAGCAGCGCAAACAAGAGGATGAATGCGGATCGCTTTTCCTTCGATGAGCACCGGCTCAAACGCCTGAATGCCCAGACGGTGCAGCGTTGGCGCCCTGTTAAGGAGAACAGGATGTCCTTTAATAATTTCTTCCAAAACGTCCCACACTTCAGTCGCATAGCGCTGAATCATCTTTTTCGCAGAGCGAATCGTATAGACATAACCAAGATCCTTGAGTCGTTTGACAATAAAAGGCTCGAACAACTCTAAAGCCATTAGCTTTGGCAAACCGCATTGATTAAATTTGAGTTCAGGACCGACAATGATCACAGAACGTCCGGAATAGTCGACCCTTTTTCCAAGAAGGTTTTGTCGAAAACGTCCCTGTTTGCCTTTGAGCATTTCCGACAGCGATTTGAGAGGGCGGTTTCCTGCCCCCATCACCGGATGGCCATGACGTCCGTTATCGAATAAGGCATCAACGGCCTCTTGCAGCATCCTTTTCTCATTGCGCACAATCACTTCAGGAGTTTTCAGCTTTAAAATCGCCTTCAAGCGGTTGTTTCGATTGATGACGCGGCGATATAGATCGTTCAAATCGGAAGTGGCAAATCGTCCCCCATCCAAAGGAACAAGAGGCCTCAATTCAGGAGGAATGACGGGAATGCACGACATGACCATCCATTCCGGCTTATTATTGGAAGAGAGAAAGCTTTCAACAATTTTGAGCCGCTTCGCCAGTTTCATCCGTGCTTGTATGGACTTTGTACGGCGGAGTTTCTCTTTGAGGTCCAGAAGGAGGATTTTCAAATCTTCGGAAACTAAAAGGTCATGAATGGCTTCCCCGCCCATTTTGGCGACAAATGCCCCTCTTCCCCACTTCTCTAATGCCTCTCGATAGTCGACGTCATTGAGTAGTTGCTTTCTTTCCAAATCAGTGTGGCCCGGATCGACTACGACATACTCTTCATAATACACAACTCTCTCAAGATCGGTCGCAGACATTCCCAATACATTCCCAATGCGCGAAGGCATTGTCTTAAAGAACCAAATGTGGACAACGGGAACGGCAAGATCGATATGCGCCATTCGCTCGCGGCGCACTTTGGAAAGAGTGACCTCCACACCGCATCTGTCGCAGACAATCCCTTTGTGCTTGATTTTTTTGTATTTTCCACAAGCACACTCCCAATCACGTGTAGGGCCAAAAATCTTTTCACAAAACAGCCCGCCCTTTTCCGGCTTAAAGGTCCGATAATTGATCGTTTCCGGTTTCTTGATTTCACCGCGCGACCACTTCTGCCGAATGACCTCGTTAGAGGCAATGTTGATAATTAATTTATCAAACCCTTCTTCTTTTTGTAATTCTTCTTCCATACTATTCACCTTTTTCCACACTCTCCGTCCTGATATCAAGACCCAGACCCTGCATCTCCTTGATCAAGACATTGAATGATTCGGGAGTGCCCGATTTGAGTAAATTTTCCCCTTTGACGATGGACTCATAAATACGCGTACGTCCCGCGACATCGTCAGACTTCACTGTTAACAGCTCTTGCAATAAATGGGCTGCGCCATAAGCCTCGGCAGCCCACACTTCCATCTCTCCAAATCGTTGACCTCCTCTTTGCGCTTTCCCGCCCAAAGGCTGCTGGGTCACTAAAGAATAGGGGCCGACGGCTCGCGCATGGATTTTATCTGCGACAAGATGGCTGAGTTTAAGCATGTAGATGTACCCGACGACGACGGGGCTGTCAAATCGATTGCCTGTGCAGCCATCCTGCAAGAAAAACTTGCCGTCTTCCGGAAGACCCTGCTCCTTCATCATTTTCCAGATTTCATCTTCCGGGAATCCTTCAAAAACAGGACTCTTAATAAAAATCCCCTTCTGATAGGCAGCAAAACCAAGGTGGGTTTCAAAGAGCTGCCCCATGTTCATTCGAGAAGGGACCCCTAACGGGTTGAGAATAATTTCGATAGTCTGACCACTGGGTAAAAACGGCATGTCGGCCACGGGAACGATATTCGACACCACGCCCTTGTTGCCATGACGGCCTGCCATCTTATCTCCCACTTGCAGTTTGCGTTTGGAGGCAACGTACACTTTGACTTGACGGATGACCCCCGGTTCAAGCTCCGTGTCTCCTTTACGCATCTGTTCGAGCTCTTTCTTGTATTGATTTTCGAGAGTTTGTAAAGAAATATCGAATTCACGCAGAAGCTGTTTCAAAGTTTGATAGATCTCGTTGTCCGCCATTAAAAGATCTTCAACTACTTCATCTTCTAAAACTTCAATCAGATCTTGCGTGATCGCCATCCCTTCTTCAAGGATCACCTCTGCGGTCTTTCGATGGACAATTGTTCCCGGTGCGGGTTCATTGAGGAGAAGAGCTCCAAGCCTTTCATGCCGCAACGTGCGCATTTCCGCTTTCTCTTGCTTGTACTCTTTTTGAATGTCTTTGAGTTTTGATGCCTCTTCCACAAGCTCTTCATCCGTTTTAGAGAGCCGATCGCGACGGCTAAATACTTTGACATCCATCACCATCCCTTCCGTTCCCGGGGGAACGACGAGAGAGGCATCTTTGACATCGGCCGCTTTTTCCCCAAAGATGGCACGCAAAAGACGTTCTTCGGGAGCTAGCTCCGTTTCCGATTTTGGGGTGATTTTGCCGACAAGAAGATCTCCCGGTCTGACCTCCGCCCCAATGCGGACAATCCCATCGTCGCCGAGGTTAATGAGCGCCTCTTCGGCCACATTGGGAATATCGCGAGTGATTTCTTCTTTGCCAAGCTTTGTATCGCGTGCCGTGAGCTCAAACTCTTCAATGTAGATCGACGTATAGGCATCATCTCGGAGCAACTTCTGGGAAATGATGATGGCATCCTCGAAGTTGTACCCTAGCCAGGGCATGAAAGCGACTAAGACATTGCGGCCAAGGGCAATTTCCCCACGATCTGTCGCCGATCCATCCGCAATCACATCGCCTGCGTTGATTTTATCTCCAATGGAACACAGCGGGCGTTGGTTGATGCAAGTGCCGGCATTGGAACGCAAGAATTTTTTTAGGCGATAGATCTTCTCTTCCATCGGATTTTTTTTCGGAGAGATGACGAGTTTAAATCCATCTACATACTTCACTATTCCATCTTCTTCAGCAATGACTACGGCACCGGAGTCTCTTGCCGCTTTTGCTTCCAAACCCGTTCCGACAATGGGAGATTGAGGCTGGAGCAACGGCACCCCTTGCCGCTGCATGTTTGAACCCATCAACGCACGGTTGGCATCATCGTGCTCCAGAAAAGGAATCAGTCCCGTCACTATCGAAACGAGTTGTTTGGGAGAGACGTCCATGTGCGTCACTTTTGCCGACTCGATTTCCAAAGGCTCGCTCCGATATCTTGCCCAACAAATTTCTTCTCGAAACATGTTGAATTCATCGAGCGGCGCCGAGGCCTGGGCAATGACACACCGCTCTTCCTGATCGGCGGTCATGTACTCGATCTCATCTGTCACCACTCCATCGCGAACAATACGATAAGGTGTTTCGATAAATCCAAATTCATTGATTTTTGCAAAAGAAGAAAGCGACGTGATTAGCCCGATATTCGGACCTTCCGGAGTTTCAATCGGACAGATTCTCCCATAGTGGCTCGGATGGACATCCCGAACCTCGAATCCGGCGCGATCTCTGTTTAATCCCCCGGGGCCAAGAGAGGACAGACGCCTTTTGTGCGTCAGTTCCGCAACAGGATTGTTTTGATCCATAAACTGCGAGAGTTGCGAGCGACCGAAAAAATCTTTCAGCACTCCGGCTAATCCCTTTGCTGAAACAATTTTTCCCGGGGTTAGGGTATCGGAGGAAAAATCGAAGAGATTCATCCGTTCTCGAATGATTTTTTCCATTCTCGACAAACCCACGCGGCATTGATTTTGGATGAGCTCCCCTACCGACCGGACACGGCGATTTCCCAGATGGTCAATATCATCAACGGAAGCATCTTGTTTCCCTTCGCGGAGCTGAATGAGATACTTGATCGCACCGATGACGTCTTCTTTTGTTAGGGTGACAACTTGCAGCGTTTCATCGCTGACCTCTTTTCCAAGCTTAGAATTGAGCTTGTACCGGCCGACACGGCCAAGATTATATCTTTTTGGATCAAAAAAGAGCCGCATGATCGCAGAACGGGCGTTGGATAATGTCGCAGGTTCTCCGGGGCGAATTTTTCGATAAAAATCTTTTAGCGCGGTCTCGTAAGAGTCTGTCGGATCTTTCATGAGCATTTTAATGATGGGATTGGTCTCATCCGTGTCTTCGGCAATTTTAACGACATCAATCCCGGCATCGAGCATCCGCTTTGCCATTGCCGTGGTGAGTTTTTCCGCCGCTTTCCCAAAGACTAAACCGCTCTCCTCATCAACGACATCCTCTGCGAGTATTTTTCCTACAAGCTTTTGAAAATCTTTTTCCGATTTAATTTTCGTTTTCTTTGTATTGAAAAACTCTTCAATAATATCGGCGTTGGTGGAGTATCCGAGCGAACGAATAAATGTCGTCGCAAGAATTTTACGGCGGCGCTTTTTCCGGTCAATATAAATATGGATCAAGTCGCCGGTATCGAAGGACCCTTCCAGCCAGCTTCCTCGATAGGGAATAATCCGAAAGGAATAGATAATATTTCCGCGCGGATGCCGATCTTGCTCAAAACAGATTCCCGGCGAACGATGAAGCTGGGAGACAACAACGCGCTCGGCCCCGTTGATGATGAACGTTCCTTTATCGGTCATGATCGGGATCGTACCGACATAAACATCTTCTTCTTTGATGCCGGTCTCATCGGTCAAGCGAAATTTAACTTTTAAAGTCACGTTATAGGAGATGCCCCGCCTAATACACTCTTCAGGCAAGTATTTAGGCACGCCTAAACTATAAGAAAGGAACTCTAGAATCGTTTTTTCGTCATAAGACTTTATCGGAAAAATTTCATTAAAAACTTCTTGAAGTCCAATATTTTCTCTTTCTTCAGGAAAAGTATCCGCTTGTAAAAATTGCTCAAATGACTTAACTTGAACTTCAATTAAATTCGGTAAGTCAATAATCTCTTCACTTTGGGTAAAACTTATCCGCTCTGGCGGCCTTTGTAACATATCAAGAGTCTCCTAAAAATTTGATAAAAACAACCTCCCGGAGTTAAATCTCCTTCGATCGGATACACCAAGGAACACAAGTTGAAAAAGAGCGGGCTTTAGATCCTAGCTCTTACAGGATACGCCGTCTTATAGTCCTTTTAATGTGACCTTGGCTTCTACTTCTTCAAGCTGCTTCTTGATGTCTTCAGCTTCAGCCTTAGGAGAGGACTCTTTCAACACCTTTGGAGCAGATTCTACCAGCTCTTTTGCTTCTTTGAGACCAAGCCCTGAAACTTGACGGACAACTTTAATGACGGCAATTTTTTTCGCAGCGGGAAACTCTTCAAGAATAACCTGGAAATCTGTCGCTTCTTCTGCAGCGGCCTCTACTCCTTCTCCGGCTGCCGGCGCCGCAGCGGCAACTGCTGCCGGTGCTGCTGCCGTTACACCCCACGCTTCTTCTAGGGCTTTTTTTAACTCAGCCATTTCAAGTACGCTAAGCTTGCTGAGTTCTTCCACAATTTCTTCAGTTTTTTTACTCACCGGTATTACCTCTCTTAATTTTCTTGACTTCTTTTGTTGTCTAAACAATGGATTACACTGCACAAGAGAGCATCCATGACTGCCAATGTCTGCCCCATCGGAGCTTCTAATATGCCTAAGATCTGCGCTCGCATGTCATTGATTCCAGGTAGTTTAGATAATTTTTCTATATCATCTGCAGGATAAAACTTCCCGTCGATCCGCCCCCCGATCACTTCTACAGTTTTGGACTCTTTTTGCAGCCGGAACACTGCTTTTGCCGCAGGGATGGGATCCTCGCCGGAAAAGACAAGGCTGATATGCCCCGGCAGTGCTTCAAGATCGAGCTCGACATTCATCGCTTGCGCCGCTCTCAAGAGCAACCGCTTCCGAACAACTTCAACATCGCCGCCTAACTCCGTAATTTGACGGCGGAAGTCCGCGGCGGCATTGGCCTTTAACTTTTCATATCGCATGATGAGAAATCCATGATGATTGGCCATCTGCTCTTGAATCTCATCAACTAGCAATTGCTTTTCCGGTCTCATCTTTTCCTCGCTTACCCTTCTAGTGTTCGGAGATCAACGGATAACCCCGGCCCCATTGTCGATGAAAGAGCCATCGACTGGAAATAATGCCCTTTTGCACCGGGAGGCTTGGCACGGGAAACGGCATCGACTAGGGTCTGAATATTCCCCACAAGCTTCCCTAAATCAAAGGACAGCTTCCCGACTCCGACGTTGATCACACCGTGGCGATCAACTTTAAATTCGATTTTACCCCCTTGGAGCTCTCCCACAGCTTTTGCCACCTCTGTGGTCACTGTTCCGGCTTTTGGCGTTGGCATCAGCCCTCTAGGACCCAGAATTTTACCGAGCTTACCCACTTCGCGCATCATATCCGGGGTGGCTATGACCGCATCAAAATTTATCCAACCCCCTTTGACTTTAGCAAAGTACTCTTCGTCTCCGGCATAGTCGGCCCCTGCGTCGAGAGCTTCTTTCGCCTTAGGACCGCTAGCAAAAACAAGAATACGTATTGTTTTCCCGGTTCCATGAGGCAAGGTTACGGTCCCTCGAACATTTTGATCGGATTTTCTGGGGTCGACGCCGAGCTTCAGAGCAATTTCCACCGTCTGATCAAACTTGACCGGTTGACACTGCTGCAGCTGCTCCACAGCTTCGCTTACACTGTATTTCTTATCAGGAGTTAACGATTTTTCATTATCTCGGTAACGTTTACTTTGACGTGCCATGATGACTTATGCCTCAACAGGTTCGTAATCGATTCCCATCGATCGCGCTGTTCCCAGGACGATCTGAATGGCGGCATCGAGATCTCTTGCATTGAAATCCTGCATCTTTTCTTCTGCAATTTTTTGTGCTTGTTCTCGGCTGATCTTGCCAACCTTATCCCGATTGGGAACTCCGGAACCCTTTTCTATGCCTAAAAGTTTCTTGAGCATTTCTGCTACGGGGGGTTTTTTGCAAATAAACGTGAATGATTTATCCTGGTAAACGGTAATCACAACCGGGAGGATGTCTCCTATCATTGCTTGCGTTTTTGCATTAAACTCTTTGCAGAATGCCATAATGTTAACACCGGCTGCTCCAAGCGCCGGACCTATCGGGGGGGCGGGATTCGCTTTTCCTGCCTTTATTTGCAGCTTAATTTCTTTTTCCTGTTTCTTTGCCATGATGGTGATTCCTTAACAACTACACAACTTCTTCATCTTCCGACACTTCTTCTACCTGGAGAAAATCTAAGTCATCCACTTGTGTTTCCCTCCCGAAAATGGAGACAAGAACACTCATTTTCCCCTTTTCACTATTGACTTCGGTGATAACTCCAATGAAATTGACAAAGACTCCATCGATGATTTTGACTGTGTCGCCAACTTTAAATCCGTGTTTCTGGACAACTTTTTGTTTTTTCTCATCAATATCTTTCAAAATTTCCTTAACTTCTTTTTCTGTCAGCGGAGTCGGTTTCTCCCCTCCGAGAAAGTCAATCACTCCGGGGGTATTCTTGATATACGCCCACGAATCGTCAGTCAACATCATGTGCACCAACAAGTAACCGGGCCACATCCGTTTTTCAACGATCTTTTGCTGCCCCTTTTTCACTTCGGAGATATTCTCAATCGGCAATAACACCTCATCAATATAGTCGACCATTCCTTTTAGTTCTTTCTGATCTTCCAGCGTTTTTTTTACTTTCTTCTCGTTAGCCGACAATGTGTGGACAACATACCATTGATGCATCTTGATTCGCCCTCAGCCTATGATCAACCCGGCGACGGCATTAATTGCCGTCAGACACTGCTGGATGAAAACATCCATAAAATAGACGAGCATCCCAAAGAGAAAAGTCGCAGCAATGACAATTTTCGTGTACACTTGTAATTCGTCTTTTTTTGTCCAACTGATTTTTTTAAATTCAGCTTTGACATCCCCAAAAAAATCAAAGACTTTTTTGCTGCTAGCATCTTCCATTTGTTGCGACTTTTTTCTTTCCATCATATTCACACTCACCGTCTGTTCTCCTTTGCTAAAGTTCTCAGCATGAAAGCTTTAAGGCACTATCGATTCACACATGCAATGATCCGACGACGAGTGCGGAGGGACTCGAACCCCCGACCGGCGGCTTTGGAGACCGCTGCTCTACCAAACTGAGCTACACACCCACTTAAGCTAAAATCGCAGAATTTGCGTGGAATTACTCAATAATTTCAGAAACCGTTCCGGCTCCTATTGTTCGTCCACCTTCGCGAATCGCAAAACGCATCCCCATCTCCAAGCCAACCGATGCAATGAGATCGACTTCAATTTCCACGTTATCACCCGGCATCACCATTTCAACCCCTTCCGGAAGTTTAACGGTTCCGGTGACATCTGTGGTTCTGATATAGATCTGCGGGCGATAACCGGTAAAAAACGGCTTGTGCCGTCCACCTTCGTCTTTAGTGAGAATATAGACAGGGCCTTTAAACTTCGTATGCGGAGTACACGTTCCCGGCGCTGCCAGGATTTGTCCTCGCTGCACCTCAGTCTTATCAAAGCCGCGAAGCAGAACGCCGACATTTTCCCCTGCTCGCGCTTCATCCAGGGTCTTATTAAACATTTCCAGCCCTGTCGCGACGGTGTCTTTTGTTTTTCCCAGCCCAACGAGCTGCACCTTGTCATTAACCTTAATCACCCCGCGCTCAACACGGCCTGTCGCTACCGTTCCCCGACCGGAGATCGAAAACACATCTTCAATCGGCATGAGGAATGGCTTGTCGATTTCTCTTTCCGGCGTCGGAATATTTTCATCAACAGCACTCATCAAATCCAGAATGTTCTGCTTTTGGTCCGGATCGCCTTCAAGAGCCTTTAAAGCAGACCCTCGAACAATTTTCGTGTCTTTATAGCCTTTTGCTTCCAGAAGCTCTTGAAGCTCCAATTCGACGAGGTCGAGAAGCTCTTCATCTCCTTCGCTTAGCATATCCACTTTATTTAAGAAAACGACAATGCTGGGCACCTGCATTTGGTGGGCAAGCAGAATATGCTCGCGCGTCTGCGGCATGGCTCCGTCGGTTGCAGCCACCACGAGGATCGCACCATCCATTTGGGCCGCCCCCGTGATCATGTTTTTCACGTAGTCGGCGTGTCCCGGACAGTCAACATGGGCATAATGGCGATTTGCCGTTTCGTACTCTACATGGGAAGAATTGATCGTAATCCCCCGCTGCTTTTCTTCAGGGGTATTATCAATCGAAGCAAAACTACGGAACTGGGTGCCGCCTCCCTCCGATTCCGATAATATCTTTGTAATCGCTGCCGTTAATGTTGTCTTTCCATGGTCAACGTGACCGATGGTACCAATATTGACGTGTGGCTTTGTCCGTTTAAAAACTTCTTTCGCCATGTTTCATCCTCCGTTAGGCTCCGGTATCTCTGTTGTTTTCTCTTCTTAATAATCCTTTTTGCGAGTATTTCCTCACCGTTGCCCAGAATAGGAATTGAACCTATGACCGCTTGCTTACCATGCAAGTGCTCTACCTCTGAGCTATCTGGGCAAGAAATCCTATCAGTGAAGCTCTGATATCACTCGAAAGCTTGTAAGTGTAAAGAGTTAGCGGAAAAAAATCAATAGCTATTTCTACTTTTTCACGCTTTTTATCTTTGACGATAAATAATGCGCGCTTTTGTGAGGTCATAAGGGGACATTTCCACTGTGACAACGTCGCCGACGAGCACACGAATTTTCGTCATGCGCATTTTCCCGCAAAGGTGCGCAGTCACGATCAGCCCATTTTGCAACTTGACTTTGAACGTCATATTGGGCCGCAGCTCTTCTACTGCTCCATCTAGTTTGATTGTGTCTTCTTTTGCCATGCCGTTTTTCGCATTTGACTAGACATTGCCGTCGCCTAGACATTGTCGCCACTTGGAAGCTTAATGGTTGCGGGTGTGTGAAATAATGCCGCTAATCCGACTCGTACCCCACCTTAAGTAAAGATGCACCGTGTAAACGCGTTAACAACTCCTTATAAATACAGAATAAATTAAACACCATTGTTCTATTTGTTGTCAACAACCTTTTTTTTGTTTTAGCAGAGCGCATGACATTAAAAGAAATACTTTAGTCTCGGATTTGGAAAAATTTTGGACGAAGATGCCACACCCTCTTACATTGGGTGTTGCAGCAAAGGCGATGCATCCAATGCCTCTCTTGCAAAAGCACAGCATTCAATTCGAGAAGCTTCATCGTCGTACCAAGAAGCGCCATGCGTCCCTTCTATCCTGCTTCTCTCAAATTTTTTCATTCTTCCTCCTCCGCTCTCTTGCTCTCCAACGGATAAAAGCTCGTCGGTGTGTCGATCAGTAACCAACTCATCATGCGCAGCATAGGAAATCAGGATGTGCCCTCTGTTTTTTTCCAGGTTTTTTTTGTTAGGATAGTTAGGAGTCAACGCCAGAGCTGCACAGTGTGCAATCCTTCTCGCACATCCTAGCAGGGGGTGTCTACCCCCCTGATCTATTTCATCCCTTACTAGCATATGAATATCAGATGGCGTTTGATCGAGCCAAATATTGATATTCGGATGCGCCGCTCCAAGCTCGGCGATAGGACCACCACCCATGCAAAGTCCCTTTGCAAGAATTTTTTCGTCGTCAGGTTGAACACGTGCTTTGACATATTGATACGCTGCCTCGCAAGCTTCAACCGTTGTTTTTCGGGAAGGGCGGCCTTGACTGAGGCTATGTCCGGGAGGATTGTATAGCATCACATTAATTCCGTTTAGAAGAAAAACCAGGCTTTCTGTTCTCTGTTGTTCATATACTTGCGCATTTCCTCCGGAAAGAAGGGCAACACCCCTATCTTTATCATCTGTGCTTAAAGGAGACGTATTGATCACCCGAAGGGCTTGCAGATTCACGTTGCCGTCGCCATCAAATAAACGGTAGCGGAGCAAGTCTTCATGTCCTTCAGGGTGGTTGTCTTCGTTAGCAGCTTCACCTCTCAGGTCGTCACGATTGATGAGAGTCGGTCTGCCATCAAGCTCTACTAATATCCAATTCGCATCAAAAAAACCCATTTTATCGATTAACTTCACCTGTTCTTCTTTAAGTTCAGAAAATTGAATGCCGTGTGCGCGGCCCCTTTCAGATGTGATGTATTCGACAGATTGGGCTCCCATGCCGGCTAAAGATTTCTTAAAAGCGTTGCAGTCAAGAAACATCGCATCCGAAGAACCGAAAGAGGTCTTTAAGGATAAGGATTTGCCTCCCATCGCTCTAAGTGCATCCCTTGATGAAGCAAGTCTATCTCTATCCCATTTTATACTAGCAGCAACGTAAACAACGAGAATTCTAAGACGATGGCGCAGATAAAAAAAAGGGCGGGCTACCTGTCTAAACGGCCAACTCATCATCGAAAATAAGCGCCTTGGTAAACGAACAGCCATCTTATCGATTTGGGAAGCATCGAACTGTTTTTTACTCAATAATTCAACTTTCATTCTTCTCATATTTCACGAAAAAATTAGTTGACACAACTTGCGTATAAAAATCTTGATTTAAGATTCGCATAAAGTATAATCTTTTGTTTGACGATCTCTAAATCTGGATTAACATATGATTCAAGCACCTGTTACCAAGCCTCTGTCGTTCGTTTCCGAGGCCGTTT
>JBAUVX010000029.1:0-3166 GCA_049583465.1 Waddliaceae bacterium
CTTATTGAAAAAATATTAATTTTTTGTAAAAAAAGGTTGCTTTCAATTCTTTTTTTGGTAAAATAGCTCTTTGACAATTCAGAATAAAAGTAAAATTTTGGAAAACATATTTAAAAAAACATAAATAGGAGGATTATTCAATGTCCAAAGCAAAAACAAAAGAGAAAAATGATCTTAAAGTTGTTTCTATTACAGAAGCAGCAAGGATTAATAATGTCACGAGACAGGCGATTTACGTGGCCATTAAATTGAAAAAACTCAAGGCACGAAAAGAAACAACTCGCTGGACAATTCATCTCGACGATTTAGAAGAATATCGCAAGAATAAATATTCTCGCGCGAAATCTCTCCATAATGGCGAGCTAATCTTCGACAGTTCAAAAGGATATTTTTCCGTCAATCAAGTTGCTGAGATGCTTGGCGTGCCGGCGCAAAAAATTTATTATGCCACACGCGTTGGAATGCTTCAAACCCATCGGAAAGGTGCAGCATGGGTCATTCATATCGATTCTGTCAACAAGTATAAGAAAGAATTAGAGATAAAAAAAGACAAGATTAAGGTTAGCTAGTCCGATCATGGGCAGCCCCGGTGTATTCGGGTGCCTTTCTCGACGGCATTCTTTTTAACGGAGTGTTGGATCAAAAAAATGAATGGGATTTTTAGCCATTCATTTTGTGTGTTAACACTCCCGTTTTTTAGTTCAATTCCCGGTGAACAGGCGAATTCTTTGCACTTGTTTGGAACAAGAGATTAAAGGGGTTTCTTATCTTTTCTTTCTTCGATGATTTTAAAATCGCGGATCAGCAATTGAATGCTTGGCCCAAAAAATGTATTGATTTGAGGAGAAAAAGCCACCTCAATCAGCAAATTTTTCTTGCGTAGCAAGGGGCTTAGATGCGCTTTGCCAAAAGCAATTCCTTCGAGCATGCGATCGTTTTGTTCCAGGTAGAGTTTGAGATGTGTCTTTCCTACGACTTTCGGAGGCCAGGCCTGCTTTGCTCGTGTATAGAGAGTGGGTTCCGGATTTTCGTTGCCATAGGGCTCCAGCAATTTGACCGATTCCATAAAGTCAAAGGTTAAATCTTCGAATTGTATGTTTGCATCGAGATAAAGTTTGGTAACGACATCTTGTTCCGTCAATTGCTGATTTGCACACTCGATAAACCGTCTTCTGAATTTATCGATATTTTCTTCTTTAATCGTTAATCCTGCGGCATAGTCATGCCCCCCAAAATTCAACAATAAATCAGAACATTGTTTGAGCACAGGAAGGAGGGGAAATTCATGGATGGAACGCAAGGAACCTTTCCCTATCCCATTTTCGATTGCAATTAACACTGCCGGGCGATTGTATTGTTTGGAAATACGGGCAGAGAGAATGGCAATCACACCGGGATGCCATTTGTCTGAATACATGACAATGGCTTTTTTCTGCAAAATATCAGGTTGAAGTGCAGTGGTTTGGTCGACGTCTTCAGAAATGGTCCTTTCGATTTTTTTTCGTTCGATGTTTGTGAGATCCAATTCGGCAGCCATTTTTTCAGCTGCAATGCTGTTGCGAAGAAGCAGTAACTCGACGCCTTTCTTAGGGTCTGCGATTCTGCCTAAGCTATTGAGACGGGGAGCGATTTTTGATGCAATAGTAAAAGGGGAAATTTCGTGTGGTTCCAGATCGGAGATGGAAATGAGTTTAGCAAGCCCAATCCGTTTCATTTTACGCATCTGCCGCATTCCATACCGAACGAGAATGCGGTTTTCATCCCTCAGCTGCCCCATATCGGCAATGGTTCCAAGGGCAACAAGATCGAGGTATTTTTTGAGATCAACACGTTTTTTATTTAATTTTCCTAATTTAACTAAGTAGTTGGTGACACCATGGGCAAGCTTAAAGGCAACGCCCACACCCGTGAGATCTCTATTGGGATAAGATTGATGGTGAAGCTTGGGGTTGAGTGTCGCCACGCATCGGGGAATTTCACTTGTAGGTTCATGGTGATCGGTAACGATGGTATCGACCTTTTTTTCGACGATTTTAGCGATTTCAGCGGCCGAAGTAATGCCGCAGTCAACCGTGATAAGAAGTGTGCAGCGTTTCTCTAAAGCATAGTCGAGTGCTTCAATAATAAAGCTCTCTCGTAAAGTTCCGGGAGTGGAAACATAAAAGTAGACTTGACAGCCAATTTGCCGAAAATAATCGGTAAGAAGGGCGATTCCCGTCATTCCATCGACGTCATTATCTCCATAAATGAGAATGTTTTCCGATTGGTCGATTGCTTGGTAAATTCTTTCCACTGCCTGTTTCATTTCAGAAAACAAAAAAGGATCATAGAGGTCGGGAAGTTTGGCATAAAGATAGTTATGAATTTGTTGCACAGAAGAAAAACCCCGAGCAACAAGGATTTGAGCTGTAACAGGGTGAATTTTAAATTCTTTGACGATGCTTTCGACCAACTCGGGGTCTTTTCTCGGGTAAACCCAATGAGGACTTTCATCCTCTCGATTTTTTGAAAGCATCCATTTTCTCCGCTATGTTCTTCCACTCACGCCGATAAGCTTGGAATCCTGACCGCGCCAAAACTCCGCGGCTGAACGATCTTAAGCGACCTCATATTTTTAATATTGAGACTCTTAAGATCGTTCAACACCCGGGAGAGCTTCCGGATTGTCCAAATCCAAGTTTAAGGGCATATGGAGGTCGCTTAGCCAGTCTCGAGGTTGATAGAAATAACAGTCTAAGCCATATGTGAAAAAACAAGTGGGTATCATAGCTTTATTTTATCTGACTGCCTGCTTTTGTCAAGCTCTCATTCTTTGCCTCAGGGCGCAGGACATTGATCTAAAGCCGGTCAGGGCGATTTAATAAGCGATACACATCAAGCCTTTCATGATCAAAATAACTGTTTATAACGCCATGGGCGAATTGCGATTTTGCGATTTCGGTTGATAATGCGCGGGTACTAGTTTCACCACTCATTTAAAGCATGGTTGTTCTTGTTAGTGTAAAACACAGAGACACAGAGAGCACAGAGAAGGCCATCAACCAACTTTTCCTCATGAAAGTTAATCAGTAATCCAACCTGTAAATTTAGCAATCGCAAATGCGAATGGGTCTGAGCCTTATCAACAGGATGCACTGCAGTTTTAGCTTTCAGTTCTACCACGATT
>JBAUVX010000030.1:0-12325 GCA_049583465.1 Waddliaceae bacterium
TCAGGCTTCTCGATTTTGGAGAAAATTGCTAGCTCATACGGTGTGTGTCAAACTGAATATGGAATTAGGCAACGAGCCTTTACAGTTTGAAGGTCTCATAACGCATTAACAATTCGCCCATGGGGTACATTACCCTCCGGCTGTAAGAGCAACGTGATCATGGCATCCCAATAGTTAAGGCACGTGTTGGACAAAAAAGTTGCTCCAAAAAGCACGCGTGAATGATGTTTATAATCCCGCATTATCTTGTTCATTATCTTGTTCACAATATAGGTAATCGAAAGACTGTGTACATAACCCTGAACCTGCCGTCATCTTATCGACGTCTTATCGACAAAAACCTCCCCTCTGTGTCTTTGGGGCGTATCGAATTTTCCACAAAGTTAGAAGAAGATGAAGAGTTTATATAGAACAACTCTTCTTTTCTTATGATGAAAGACTTCTCGTTTTTTCCCTCCCCCAAAAGGAAAAAGAAAGGGGTTGCAAGTATTTCTCTTTCAAGACAAAATCTATCGGTATGATCAGCGGTTCCATTCTGGAAAAATCGTTCCCGAGTGGTTTTTAAAAGGCGTTTAACATGAGTGCTATGAGCCCTTCTTACTTCTTTGATTTGTCAAAATTTCTTCATCGATCCATTTTTGATCAATCTCCCTATGTGTGGTCTGTTCTTTCGACGATTTCCTCTTATCTCAACACATGTTCCTTGGGAAAAATCGAGGTCGAAATCCCCAAAAGCGTCCATCTGGTCAATCCGGAGCTGATTTCGATTGGAAAGGGAACCCAAGTTGAACCGGGCGCTTGCCTGATAGGTCCTTGTGTGATTGGAGAAAACTGTTCCATTCGGCATGGAGCTTACCTTCGCGGCAATGTCTTAACGGGCAACTCCTGTGTTCTAGGTCACAATTCAGAGTTTAAAAATGCCATTCTCTTCAATGGTGCTTGTGCTGCCCACTCCGCCTACGTTGGGGATTCCATTCTCGGTCATCGAGTTAACCTTGGGGCCGGCTCTGTACTGGCGAACCTGAGATTCGACCACGAACATATTGTCCTTTCTTTAGATGGAAAACAGGTAGAGACGGGATTGTACAAATTCGGCGCGATTCTTGGCGATGATGCACAAACCGGCTGTAACTCTGTGACGAATCCCGGAACGCTAATGGGAAAGCATGTTCTCTGTTATCCTTGTACAAATGCGGGAGGGTTTATCCCCTCGGGAAAAATCATTCGCCCCGCCGCACACACATGAATCATCCTAGAATAAAAAAAGAACCGATGCGTTTGGCTTATTATCAGAAGCGCATCGAAAAACTGATCGATAAACATGTGTCGACGCTGGGCTCTCCATCGCTGTTGAGTGAGGCTAGCGCCTATGCGCTGCTTTCGGGAGGAAAGCGGCTGCGCCCAAGCTTGGTTTTCATGGTGGCGGAGGGATTAGGCAGTCATCTTGATGTTTCTTATGCCGCTCTAGCTGTTGAATGTTTTCATACAGCTTCATTAGTTGTCGATGACCTCCCTTCCATGGATGACGATGAAAGGCGCCGTCACAAGCCTGCTGTTCATGCAAGGTATGGAGAATCTGTTGCTTTGTTGGTGAGTTATGCCTTGATTGCTTCCGGCTATGCATGTGTCGCAAAAAATGCAACGGCCGTTGCGAACGAGAGTCTTTGTTCTATAGCCCTGGAAAACGCCGCCTATAATACAGGGCTTCATGGAGCAACGGGGGGGCAGTTTCTCGATATTTCCCCCCCCGATACGACGTTTTCTACTCTGAAAGAGATCATTCATAAAAAAACAACGTCTCTTTTTGAAATCGCTTTCGTCTTCGGCTGGTTATTTGGCGGGGGAAATCTTGCCATGTTGGGCGCTGTAAAGCAAGCCGCATCCCACTTTGGCTTAGCTTTTCAAATTGCCGATGATTTAAGTGACATGACTCGGGATAAAAAGAAGGGTTGTTTAGTTAATGTTGCCAATGTCCTTGGTGTTGCCTCTGCTCAAAAAATCCTTCGCGAGGAGCGTTCCTCTTTTGTCTCGAAAATCACCTCTTTGGGCCTTGAAACATCTCCCTTTCAGGAGCTTCTTAGAAGCGGGTGAGTTCTCGCATCAATCGTTCCATTGAACCTTACTCCAGAGATCGACCGCCATGTGGAAAGAACAGGGTTGTGCTTTTGACACCGCGCTGATGAACCACTCCTTGGCAGTTCCAAAAGGGTCTCGGATCTTTTCCCAATAGCCCTTTTCTTTGAAGATCGGAGTGACGACGCCATCTTTGACGACCCCTTTTTCGAAAGGAACCTCGATAACATTTATCTCCGGGACCCACGATGGTATTCTTCCCTCTCCGATCACCCCTGCAATGGCTGAAAAGGGGAGGGTGATGATGATCTGCTTGTTGCAGTCAATCTCAAAATGTCCTTTCTCGTTATAGGTGATTGAGATGTTTAGTTGTGAACCGATAATCTTGAACTTAGCCTGGCTGTATGTTCCCTCCAGGGTTTCTTTATGAGAATCGATGCGTAAATTCCAGGTATTGTCCTTGCTTTGATCTTTTTCCAGGGAATAACTCTTAAGGGGTACACCTTGGAGAATAGCAAAAACTAACATGGCTGGGTCGGGGTCTTCCGGCGAGATTTTATTTTTTACGTCAACATAAAGAGCTTCAAGAGAGGGGCCGTCAGCTTCAGCGTCCCCGCCAAGAGAGGGTTTCTCTTGAGCCCTGGGAGACTCTATGGCACCAGCGCTCTCCCCTCCTCCAGGTCTGCCTATCGGGGATTCTGGAGCTTCAGAGTCAGAATGATATTCATCTGCAGTAACCCACCCAGTAGGGTCGTCAGTCGAGTCTTCCACATCGGAATCGTCAACATCATCGTCTACATTTTTTTCGTTTGAAGAAACAGGGAAAGCTTCTTCGCCATGCCGCTCCCCGCCGGCTTCATCAGGCTCTCTCCCTGCAAGGTCATCGTCATCAGCATCATCAGCTGAATCGTCAACATCATCGTCTACATTTTTTTCGTTTGAAGAAGCAGGGAAAGCTTCTTCGCCATGTCGCTCCCCGCCGGCTTCATCAGGCTCTCTCCCTGCAAGGTCATCGTCATCTGCAACAGATTCTAGGTCGTCTTCGGCTTCATATCCAGCTTCATCAATTTCGGCCTCTTCTTCTTCTTCTTCCGGGTCAATAGCATTTGGGCTGCCCGGCTCCATGCTGTTGCAAACACGACCGACTCTGTTTGCTATGTCATTTACTTGATGACCGGGAAAAATGGATGCAGTGAAACTTCGAGCAGTTGCAGCGGCCCTCGTTGCCAGCCGGGCTAACTGCGTGGTAACGCACGACAGGATTCTTGCCGCAGCTGCCATGATTCGAGAGCGCTGTGGAGATAACTCCCTGCCGAGCACTCTCTTTACCTCTCTTCCCCCCAAATAAACGAGGTTTTTTGTATCCCGGCAAAACGATTGACCGGAACTTACTAGGCTGCCAAGAGTGTGAGAAATTTGATTTAATGGAGACATTTTTCTACCTTATTTTATTATTATCAGCGGTTTTTTTTGTAAATTACAAGCATTCTATTTTGTCTGTGTTAATTTTGTATAAAGACAGTTGAATGCTTAAATGCCGCCGGTTGAATGCCGGTATTTGCTATTCGTGCAGTTCTTTTTTTCTAGGCGTTAAAATGAAAAGCAGGATGGCAATGATGAACAAGGCGGGGACGTCTCCGTAAAGGTTGGGGTGTTCGCCGGGGTCGACCAGAGCTTGAATAAACATAATTCCCGAATGCACCAGGCTAGACCAAGCAGTAAACCAAAGCAAGCTCAGGTGTTCGATAGGGTTTTTAGAGGCAATCAGAAGAAAAACACCTAACGTCGCATAGATGCCTAGAATCATCTGCTCATATTCCGCCTGGGAAGGAATCCATGCCCAGCTTGAGGGCCAATAATGCATGAGCGGGTACAATCCAAAAATAAAAAGAAATCCAATGACGGCCAATGCGACGCGAAGAGATTGAATCTTTTTTTTCACATTCATGGCTAAACCCCGGTTTTTGTGTTGTAAAACGAGTTTTAGTCCCGGGCTTGTAAAAAAGCTGCTTGAGTACCCGGGGTCCTTGCCCACCTTGACTTTGCAAAGCCGGGTTTACCCATTTGCTTTAGCCGGTTGCTGTTTTATTTGGTACTGTTCTAAAATGTCCGTTTCAATCTCTTCTAAAAGTTTATGGTTAGTTTTTAGCTCTTCCCGCACTGTTTCACGTCCTTGGCCAAGGCGCTCTCCTTTGTAACTAAACCACGCTCCTTTTTTATCAACAATATTAAACTGCGTGGCTATATCAATAGCAGAACCTGTGCGTGAAATCCCCTCGTTGAACAAGATGTCGAATTCAGCAGTTCGAAAAGGGGGGGCCATCTTGTTTTTGACGACTTTGACTTTAACGCGATTTCCAATGTCGACATTGTCCGCTCCTTTGATTCCGGCTGTACGACGAATTTCCATACGAATCGAGGAATAAAATTTAAGGGCTCGGCCGCCTGTTGTTGTTTCCGGGTTGCCATACATCACGCCAATTTTTTCTCGAATCTGGTTAATGAAGATCGCGCATGTGTTGCTGCGCGCTAACGCTGCTGTAAGTTTGCGCATTGCCTGGGACATCATGCGCGCTTGAAGTCCAATGAAGGTATCGCCCATTTCTCCTTCTAATTCCAATTTTGGAACGAGGGCTGCAACCGAGTCCACAACAACGACATCGATGGCATTTGATCGCGCAAGGGTTTCTGCAATCGTCAGCGCTTCTTCTCCGCTGTCGGGTTGTGAAATGAGAAGTTCATCAATATTCACGCCGATCTTCGCGGCATAACCCGGATCGAGAGCATGTTCAGCATCAATATAGGCTGCGATTCCTCCATTGCACTGGGCATTAGCGACAACGTGCAAGGCAAGCGTGGATTTTCCTGAAGATTCAGGTCCGTAGAGCTCGATCACACGGCCTCTGGGAACACCCCCGATTCCCAGAGCCATGTCAAGAGCTAAAGCTCCCGTTTTGATGACTTCCACTTCTCGAGCTGATCGTTGGCCAAGGGACATAATGGCCCCCTCTCCAAACTGCTTCTTGATGTGGTTAACGGCAAGATCTAATACTTTCTTTCTTTCATTTTCATCGGGTTGAGACATGATGACCCCTTTTATTTTTTTTCATGGTTCAATGCATGGTAACGGCGAGGTAGCAACTACCCGGCATTGAAGCATGCTCTTCGCATGATTCAATGGACTGAATATATACACATTCAAATTCAAGAATTGGGATTTCGGCGGCGCTAAAGCCCCGGGATTGGACGATCGCGGGAGCTTTCGCGTTGCCAAAATGCCAAGTCTTGAGTTTGTTTGGGTATGCATCAGGATACAACATGAGGAAATGAGAATCCAGAATAGAATGAAAAAATGGCATGCCTTCCTGCCAAATAGGAGTTTTATCGTCGCTAAAATTGTCGATCATGAATACTATCTGGAAAAGGTGAAAAACAACGTATTGATGGGTTTCACATCCAATACGTAGGAGAAATTTCCTAGCCGAGAAACAGACCATTTTCTTGTAGGCGCCTATGCGTTGCTTTTTCCTATCGATTGGCCGGAACCTTTTGGCGTTGGCCGCCTGTACAAATAGCATTACCGAGGTGGGTTCATGAACCAAATCCTTACCGTTAACACAGGTTCTTCGAGCATCAAAACCGCGCTCTTTCATGTGGCTGAAACCGAACAGCTGCACATGAAAGGAGAAATAAAAAACATCGGACAACCTGAGGGGCAATTGATTGTCACGAATGGCTGCAAAGAGGTTCTGTTCAACGAAAAGCGCCCATTTTCGAATCACAAAGATGCGCTCAAAACTTTTATGGATCGGATGCAAACACAGCAGATAAATACTATTGATGCTGTGGGGCACCGCCTTGTTCATGGAGGAAAGCACTACCTGGAGCCCCAGCGGATTTCGGAAGATGTGCTCGCAAAGCTAGACAGGGCCATTCCCTTCGACCCTCTTCACCTCCCTGTTGAGCTGGAGGGGGTCCGCATTATCCGGGAAATGTTTCCGGCTCTTCCACAAGTTGCCTGCTTTGATACGGCATTTCATCGCCGTCTGCCAACCGCGGCGAAAATGTTTCCTTTACCACGGCGTTTTTTTGAGGAAGGCATCTATCGCTACGGCTTCCATGGGCTGTCGTATGAATTCATTTTGAGCGCTCTTTCCGCAATTGCGGGCGAGGTCGAAGCCAATGGGAAAATCATTATCGCCCACTTGGGAAGCGGGGCTAGCATGGCAGCGATCAAGGAAGGGCGGTGTCTTGATACGACGATGGGGCTCACCTCTTCCGGGGGGCTTGTCATGTCAACGCGCAGTGGAGATGTCGATCCGGGGCTTCTGATTTTTTTGATGACGGAAAGAGGTCTGACGGGAGATGCCCTCCGTCAGCTTATTAACCGCGAATCGGGAATTCTGGGCATTTCGGGAGTCAGCGCAGATATGAAAGAGCTGTTGTCAAAGGAGGAAAGCGATTCCAATGCGGCATTGGCAATAGAGATCTTTTGCCTGCAAGCAAGCAAATTTATCGGGGCGTTTTCCTCAGTATTGTCGGGGCTGCATACCCTTATTTTTACCGGGGGAATCGGAGAAAATTCCCCGCCTATCAGGCAGCGGATTTGCGCCAAGCTCAAACACCTTGGCCTGAATCTTGATGAAATCAACAATGAAAAGAATCACCCCGTCATTTCTAACAAAGAGAGTGTTGTGACAGTAAGGGTGATGCAAACAAATGAAGAACTAATGATTGCGAGGCATACACACCGTGTAGCCTGTTCAGAAAGGAGTCCGCGATGATGAAAAATGTGTTATCAGAAGAGCAGCTCGATAAAATCAACAGGTACTGGGAGGCGGCGAACTACCTTTCCGTCGGCCAGATTTACCTCCATGACAACCCGATGTTGCTTGAGCCGTTGAAAGCCGAACACATCAAACCCCGTTTGCTTGGCCATTTTGGGACATCGCCCGGGCTGAATCTGATTTACGTTCATCTCAATCGCCTGATTAAAGAGCATGATGCCGAGGTTTTATACATGTGCGGTCCGGGTCATGGGGGACCCGCACTCATTGCCAATGTCTATCTCGAAGGAACCTATTCTGAAGTATACCCCGACATCCAGGAAAATATCGATGGCATGCGTCGATTGTTCAGGCAATTTTCCACGCCCGGAGGCATCCCCAGTCATGTGAGCCCCCAGACTCCGGGGTCGATCCATGAAGGGGGAGAGCTTGGCTACTCTCTTGTTCACGCTTATGGCGCTGTCTTTGACAACCCCAGCCTCATTGTCGCTTGTGTAGTTGGGGATGGCGAAGCAGAAACGGGTCCTTTAGAAGGGAGCTGGAAAGGAAATAAATTTTTAAATCCCGAGCGGGATGGCGCGGTTTTGCCGCTCCTCCACCTAAATGGATACAAAATCTCCGGTCCGACGGTTCTCGCAAGAATCAGCGACGAAGAGCTTTTCCAGCTGTTTAGAGGACATGGCTATGAGCCCTTGGTTGTCGAAGGAGATGAGCCTTTGGCAGTGCATCAGCAGTTTGCAGCAACGTTGGAATACTGTTACCATCAGATTCGCAGCATTCAACAAGAGGCAAGGGAACATGGTTTTCATGAACGTCCCATGTGGCCGATGATCATTTTGCGTACACCAAAAGGATGGACCGGACCCAAATTTGTCGACGGGGTCCCTGTTGAGGGAACGTTTCGTTCACACCAAGTTCCTTTGGCCAATGTCAGGTCCAATGCCGAGCACATGAAAATGCTCGAAGAGTGGATGCTTAGCTACCACCCGCAACAACATTTTGATGAACAGGGATCCTTGATAGAGGAGCTTAAAGAACTAGCCCCTACGGGGAAGGGGCGCATGGGTGCGAGTGATTATGCGAATGGGGGAAAACTGCTTGTCTCCTTAGATTTGCCCGATTTTAACGATTTTGCCTTGGATGTTCCGGAGCCCGGCGTCGTCCTGGGAGAGGCCACCCGCCATTTGGGGGAGTACTTGCGCGAGGTGTATCGAAAAAACCCTCGCAATTTCCGCCTCTTCTGCCCTGATGAGACAAACTCCAACCGCTTAGGTGCTTGCTTTGATGCCACCGATCGCTGCAGCACGGCAAGAATTCTTGACATTGACGACCATGTCTCTCCGGAAGGGCGGGTGATGGAGGTGCTGAGCGAGCACTGCTGCCAAGGATGGCTCGAGGGGTATCTCCTAACAGGGCGGCATGGGCTTTTCGCTTCTTACGAAGCATTTGTTTCCATTGTTGATTCAATGCTCAACCAGCATGCGAAGTGGCTGAAGACCTGCAATGAAATCGGATGGCGCCATCCGATTGCCTCTCTCAACTATTTGCTCACAAGCCACGCTTGGCGCAACGATCACAATGGCTACAGCCATCAAGGTCCGGGCTTCATTGACACGGTGTTGAGTAAAAAAAGCTCAGTCGTTCGCGCCTATTTCCCTCCTGATGCCAACTGTCTCTTAAGTGTTGCTAATCACTGCCTGAATAGCCTTAACTACGTCAATCTCATTGTTGCCGGCAAGCAGCCGCAACTGCAGTGGCTATCGATGAGTCAGGCGCATGAGCATTGCTCTAGGGGCGCCTCGATCTGGGAGTTTGCGAGCAATGATGAAGGTACTGATCCCGATATCATCCTTGCTTGCGCAGGCGACGTCCCTACTATCGAGACGATTGCAGCTTCTTGGCTGCTTCAAAAACACCTCCCCCAGCTACGCACTCGCGTTGTTAACATCGTAGATTTGATGAAGTTGTCTACGCCTGAACGCCATCCTCATGGAATGGATCATATTGCCTTTGACGAGTTGTTCACAGATTCAACAGATGTGGTTTTCGCCTTTCATGGCTATCCAAGGGTGATCCACGATCTTATTCATGGGCGTTCTAGAGTAGAGCGCTTTCATGTGAGGGGGTATATGGAGGAAGGGACCACGACAACTCCCTTTGATATGGTTGTTCTCAACAACATGAGCCGTTATCATTTAGCGATAGAAGCCCTCAAAAGAAGCTCCCGTTTTCGTTCGGAAGCGACGCAGATAATTGAATTTTTTGAAGAAAAACTGTCCCGGCATCACAGCTACATACGCCGCCGCCTTGACGATCTTCCGGAAGTCGCGGAGTGGAAATGGAGTCAGAAATTGGATGGGAGAAGAGAGCGTCAAAAAGTCGGAACCTGGGAAGTAGGTCAGACCGATTAATGCCTGAGCGCAATTCTGATCGGGAAGGAGGTGGTCCTTAAAAGAAGAAAAAAGACTTTAGCCGCATTGGCTAAAGTCCCGTTTTTTGTTGATTAATCTTGTACTTCCAGCCCATCGGTAATGATGTCGTGAGCGGCTAAACTTTTAAGCGTAGGTTTTTCTTCCCCGCCCTCTTCTGAATTCTCATCGACAACAATAATAAACTCTCCTTCACCCGTATTCTCAAACATCTTTTCATCAAAAGAAGCGCTTGTAACAATCGTGCACTTTTCACTGCACTCGATCGTTCCTGTAAAGGCAAATATTTTTGTTGTTAGTGAAATTTCGGGGGCTTGAATCAGCCCTTTTCCCGATATAGTATCACAGGAAATGGTTGCCGATTCTCTTCCAATTAACTCTCCGTTGTTGTCCAACGTGCCGTGAATATCGATATTTAGATGCTTGGATTCCATGCGTCCGGGATTCGAAAAGCCGGCCTCAACATGTTGAAGACAAAAACTTGCGGCGGCGGCTAGCAAACATCCTATTGCTGAAAATGAACATTTCATTGGATTTCTCCTTATTTATGGATAAAGGTTTTTACTGAGACCCTAATTGCTCCCAAACCTGACGTTAAGATCTTTCTTCAAATCCATCTGCCTCGATTTTCGGCAAGGGATTTACCCTTGACTTCTTCAAATCTAGCCCGCGCATCTGAATTTGAAGCTAAGACCTTAACGCCAAGTTTGGGCGGCAATTAGAGTCTGAGGGCTTTTCGTGCAAACGATTGAGCACAAAAGAGGCGCCGATATGGACATTCTACGGCCAATATCAGATAAAGATCAATCGTGTTTCTATATTTTTTTTTAAAACCCGGGTTTAAAAAATTTTGCTCCTGTTAGGAGTTGTCCTTTGTTGGGCGATGTTAGGCTGCCATGCAACAGATGTTGTGGAGAGGAATTGGTAATGGAGGAGTCGTTGTGATCTAGTGGTTAGCGGATTTTCATATTGTTATCACCAACAGCTCGTTCCAGTTGGTCGTAAAGTGTGCGCTGCAGTAATTCCGCTTCATTTTCCATGACCGGTTCACCCCTTCCGCTGCTGTATGAATGACTGTATAGCCAAATTGCTCGTTCATTCTATCAACCGCGCTCATGACATGCTGTTGTTTTTCTCTGCTAAGATCTTTTGGCGTGAAAAAATCATATTGAAAACTGTGATCGGGAACAAGATTGTCAAGAATGATGCCTGCTTTGCGGTAGCGGCACCCTTTTCTGAACAGTGCTTTTGCGGCCGCTTTGGCATAATGAATCAACGCAGGGGTAAAATTCAAGGGCTCCGGAAACGAGGCGCGAAGATGAAAACAACGGGAAGAGTGCTTGATATACGGATGAAGTTCCAGAAAAACAATCATCGTTGTCGTCAGGAGCTTTTGCTCGCGTATTTTTTCAGCAGCTCTCGCAGTATAAGAAGAGATGGCCTCGTTAAGCTCTTCAAGGTTGTCGATTGGATGGCCAAAAGCTCGCGAGCAGGTGACCGACTTTTTGGGTAGAGGAATTTCTTCTAGAGGAAGACAGGAAATTCCCCTCAACTCCCAAGCGGTGCGAAGGCCAACTGTGGTAAGCTGCTTTTTGATGAGCGAATCATCCGCGTCGCGAAAATCTTTGGCGGTGATGACTCCAAGGCGATTGAGTTTGATGCCATAGCGCTCTCCAATGCCCCAAATATCTGTGACGGGCAATCGCTCAAGCCTCTCATCGATTGCCTGCAAGGTATCTAAGAGAACAACGCCGGCTGTCGTTCCGTCTTTTTTTGCACAATGATTGGCAATTTTTGCCAGTGTTTTCGTTGGAGCGATTCCAATGGAAACAGGAATTCCTGTGCATTGCAAGATAGTTTTCCGGATCGTTTGCCCGTAGCTGAGAGGGTTCTTTTCTTTCATCAACAAAAAAGCTTCATCAATGGAGTACACTTGCCTGTTGGGAGTAAAATCTTCAAGCAGCTTCATTACCCGTGCCGACATGTCGGCATACAACGTGTAATTTGACGAGCAAATGATCGCAGAATGCGCCTCGAGGAGCTGCTTGTAGCGAAAATAGGGGGCTCCCATAGGGATTCCGATCGCTTTAGCTTCATTAGAGCGGGCGATCACACAACCGTCGTTGTTGGAAAGAACAACAACGGGTTTTCCGATCCACTTTGGATGAAATACCCGCTCGCAGGAGACGTAAAAGTTGTTGCAGTCCACCAAGGCAAACATTGAGCTAGCGGGCTTTGTGAATCACGTAGGTGACCACGCCCCACACGTGAAAGTCGGAGTCCGGTTCAATTTTTAGTGTGGGATAGCGGGGATTTTCAGGGACAAGATAAGCACCGCCGGAGTTTATGGTGAAACGTTTGACGGTAAATTCGCCATTGATCACGGCCACGACAATTTTACCGTTAGAAGCTTCAAGAGCGCGATCGACGACTAAAATATCCCCCGAATGGATATTGGCATCAGCCATTGATTCTCCTTCGACACGAACGAAAAAGGTGGCGGCAGGGTGTTGAATCACGAGGTCGTTTAAATCGAGCCGGTTCTCCATATAATCCTCTGCCGGAGAAGGAAAACCCGCTTGCACTCGCGATAAGAAAGCGGGGATCGCCCGATCTTCGGGTGAAAGACTCGCTAGATGAATTTCTACTACTTGCATGAAAAATTATTTTTAAAAATAAAGAGATTATGTTGATTGAGAGATTTTGCAATCTTAATATTAAGATTGTTTAAAGTCCGATGCGTTGTTGCACAAATTACCACTGGGCACACCGGAGCTCACTGAGAGAAATACCAAAGCTTTCGGTCAACATATAGACATTGTGAAATTTTGCGGTAGCTGCAGAATCGATATTCTCGCGGCTTTTGTACAGGTCTCGAACGTGCAGATAATCCCACAAAGAAGGTGATACCCTCCTGGCCATCACAAAATCCCGACAGCGGGTCTTAAAACCCACATTCCGCATGTTGCGGGAGGTGATTTCTTCATCTTTTTGATTCTAAGTGGATTACAAAATCTCGATTGGTGACTACAGACC
>JBAUVX010000031.1:0-8330 GCA_049583465.1 Waddliaceae bacterium
GAATATGGAATTAGGCAACGAGCCTTTACAGTTTGAAGGTCTCATAACGCATTAACAATTCGCCCATGGGGTGATTTATTGAACTTCCCTTGAACGAAAAACTTTTTGGATCTCTTTGATAAGTGCCTGGAAGTCGTTTAAGTGTGTTGCGATCACTGCTTTCACGATATCCAAATTCAGTTCTTGGTAATCATGGACAGCAATGTTTCGGAATCCAACCATTGCTTGCATGTTTTTGCTCAGTTGTTTGGGAAGGATTCCGTTAGATTCCAATAGAATAAAAACATCTCGGCTTGTTTGTGGAATACCTAGGTTTTTCAGTCTTACAGCTTGAGTTCCCAAGTCAATGGCAGCTTCGCAAGCACGCTGGATATTAAGGATAATGGAGTCTTGCCTTGTAAAGTCATGCTCTAGCATTTCTTCATGACCCACATATTCTTCCTTTATCCTTTTGAGACATCTTTCGATGGAGGCAATTTTATTCCGTATGATATCGTTCATTCTATGTTGTATAACGTTTATTAAGATCATCGAGAATATCTTTTCTTTCTTCATTGAACCGGATATACATAGGCCAAACTTTCCCTTCAAATTGTTCGCAAGCATTTTCATCTTTGCAATAAACTCTTTTCCCTGTCGTGAGAACTTGAAATTGAAAAACAAGAGAGGCTCTGTTTAGATCAACTAAATCCACTTCCCTGTTTATTAATGATGCAATTTCCTGGGAGAAATTCCATAATTCAACATTGTTTGGGGATTTCTTAAACAAAATGGCTAGATCCAAATCGCTTGTTTTCGTTTCATTTAGGGTACCGTAACTTCCAAACAGATAGATTCCCATAACATCCGGAAATCGGTCAATGATAAGGGATATAGATTCGTTTAACAACTTTCTACTCATATCTTAAAAATACTTTCTACAGTGATTAATCGCAATTATCATCTCGACTTTGCAGGTATTCCCGCTATTAATTCACCTAACAAAAAATCAACGCAGGGACGCGGTGACGCAGAGCCGCTGAGAGAAAATAAAAATTAATATTATATTGTTTTAGTCCTGCGTCTCCGCGTCTCCGCGTTGTTTTTTTACGAAACACAAGCAGGACTATTATTTATAAGTGATTCACTAACTGATCTTTATGCTTAAAAAATTAATTGCGGGAATTCCTGTCGACTTTGCAAAATTTCGCCCCTCCGTTGTCATTGCCCTATAGCTTTCCCCTCCCGGCGCGGATCAGCCCCTCCCATTAACCGGGTAGATGCAGCGTGAATTCCATGGGTGCCGCTGTTAAGGGATTTTTCTTTGATTCGGTGCCCCATTTGCTCTAATTGCTTTCTTTTTTTGTGCAAAACGGTCTTCTCTTCCAAGGTGGTGCTCGTATCAGTGGCAACAACGTGGGGCAAATCAATTGCTTCTTGAATCGTTAAACCGAAATCGATGATTCCCAATAGAGCTTGAGCGGTATAATCGATGATCCCGGCTCCCCCTCCCGATCCTATCGCTAAAAGTAGTTGGCCGGAATCTTTGTGAAACACAAGGATGGGCGCCATGCTGCTCATTGGCCTTTTCCCCGGTTCTACCCGATTGGCCGCTTTTTTCCCTTCCTTTTCAGGGATAAAAGAAAAGTCTGTAAGCTGATTGTTGAGGAAAAAGCCCCTGACCATCAATGTTGATCCAAAAGCATGCTCAATGCTAGTTGTCATGGAAACGGCATTACCCTCATTGTCCACGACGCACAGGTGAGACGTGGAAGGGTATTCATGAGTGCAAGAGGGGCGAACGCATGGGAAACAGGTGATTGTCTGCGAGGGCCAAGTCCCGTGACTTGCCGGAGAGGCTTTTTCTTTATCGATAGACTGCCCCCTTTGTTGAAGGTAAGCGGGGTGAATGAGACGATCGGTGGGGACAGGAAAAAAATCGGGGTCGGCAACATAATAATTGCGATCGGTAAAGGCGAGTGCGCTTGCTTGAGAAAAAAGATGAATGAATGCGGCCGATCCCGCTTCTTCGTGTTTTAGGTCATCGTGCTGCAGCATCCCCAAGATTTGCAAGACAGCGATCCCCCCTCCGGAAGGGGGAGGGAAACTCACAATTCGGTAATGGCGATAGTCAGCTTGAATAGGCTCGCGCTTGATGGGATAGTAACCCGATAAATCCTCATAGGAGAGCACGCCCGGATTAACGCCGCATTTCTGCACGGTTTTGACGATCTCTTGCGCGAGATCTCCTTTGTAGAAGGGGTCGGTCCCTTGATTGGCGATCATCGTCAACGTTTCCGCCAGTTGAGAATTTTTTAAAAGGGTGCCTTCCGGTTTTGGCTTTCCATTTTTTTGAAAAAAATAGTTTCCGGCTTCAGGGAAAGTCGATAGGTCGGAGCGATTTGCGATCAACTGATGTAAACGGTAGGAGATGGGAAAGCCCTGGTCGGCATGCCTGATCGCCGATTGAAACAATTCCTTCCAAGGAAGTCTTCCTCGGTCGCGATGGGCTTGCTCCAACATTTTCAGTAGACCGGGCACTCCTACTGCTTTTCCTCCCAAAATGGCATTGGCAAAAGGGATCGCCTCTCCTTTTGCATCGCAAAAAAGAAGGTCATGAACCGCTCGTGGAGCTATTTCTCTTCCATCATAAGCACAGATGCTATTGTCCTCTTTTCGGTAATAGAGCAGAAAGCCCCCTCCGCCAATACCCGAGGATTGGGGTTCGACGACATTCAGTACCATTTGCATCGCAATGGCGGCGTCGATGGCATTGCCTCCTTGCTTGAGAATGGCAAATCCCGCTTCGGAGGCGAGCGGGTTGGCGGAGACAACCATCATGCTCTTTCCGTAGGCCATGGACTTGGGGTGGTATCCACTGGAATATTCCGGTTGCTTGGGGGGGGCTGCAAATAGACACAAAGGAGCGAGGAACAAGAACGCTGTTTCTTTCATCATGACGGTGTCGAAAAGCTTTGCCAACATCTTCATCTTTATTCGATGAGTTCACAGGCAGGGTTTGAGAGAACTGTGATTCCTCGACTTTTTTTAGCGTTGAGCTTGTGCGGGATAAACTCCATTGCAGGCCGTTAACCCATTGCGCCGGATTTTGTCTCTTCCGGCATCTTCGCTCAAATTTTTTGCAAAGTCAAGTTGATAAAAAACCGAAAGGACGCTACATTCATGAATGATTATAACCCAAGACCCGGGTCGTGAGTTCGATGTCCGGCAGGGTTTTTTTAGGTTGTGTAGAGACAACATGAGGTAAGAACAATGATCAGCGTCCGCAACGACCCTTTCAGTACTGTGATCAGTACAATCATGCCGGAGAACCGGCTGGAGTGGATTCAAATGAAACAGGAATTTTTGGAAGAGAGGGTGAAAGAGTTTTTTTTGAACCACAGCTTTGTTTATCGAGTTGCCTATGTTGCCATGCATGTCTTTCGGGCGATGGCGATGATCGGGTTAGGCGCACTCCTCCCTTGGAGCCCTCTTGTCAATACGAGTGTATGTGTGATCGGCACTCTTATTTATCGCTTTACAGCGGAAACTTTGTGCTGCATGCGCTTTGCAACAGGAGCACTTGAAGGACAGCTTGCTTGGGAATCGGCAAAATGGGGAGCGGCAGCTCTTGCCAATGGAGTAGCACAAAAACATCTTGCCATGTCCGCCCTCGGTGTTCTCTCATTTATTCCCGCTTGTTGTTGGGTGGGGGGCGTTCTGATCCTCTCCACACATTTACCTTCTCCTGATGGAGGTTGTCCATCGCTAATGCCCGGATAGTGTGGTACTATTGTGAAAACAATCACTCGCTCACATCAAATGAAACGTGATTTGTTGTTGGATATAATCCGCTTCTCCGTTGCCGGCACCCTCTCTGTTGCAGTACAGTTTGCTGTGCTGGTCGGCCTAGTTGAATTTGCCCGCATCAATCCCACTTTATCTTCTGCGTTAGGCTTTTTCTTTAGTTGTTTCGTCAACTATCTCATACTCTACTATTGGGCTTTCCCTACGAAAGGCAGGCATCGGGTGATCGTCGCACGTTATGCCGTGGTGATGTTAGCGACGATGGGTCTTAGTGTTCTGATTTTTTGGATATTCAACGCCTACTTTCATGTTTGGTATCCTCTTTCTCAGATTGTTGCCACAGTGGTGATATCGTTGGCAAATTTTTTCATCAACCGGGAATACACGTTTGTTTAAAAAATTCAACTCGGGTTTCAAGTCCTGTCCGGGCTTAAGCCTCAAAGCATAGGTTTTCATTGTGCATCTCCTACTAAGACGACCAGCCCCCAAGCAGGAACGATGATGCGTGCAAGTCGTCCTTGGATGGGTAGAGTGTTTTCAACAATGCTGACGTTTTCCTCCTCTTCATTCGTATCGAAGGGACTCGCTGCGTTTAAAGTCATCAGTTTCGTTGGCAAAGGATGCTCATCGTCGGGGAAGTGAATGTCAAGTTCTTGTTGTTGGGGATTTTCCGAGATCGCCACCGCCGTCCACGAGCGATTCGATTTAAAAGCGGCTAACGTCAGCTTTTCCGTTTCAGGAGATGGCTGATCTATCGAAACAATGCGGTACATATCTCCGGAAATTGCTCGATTGAGCATTTCCACAGCTAAGCCGGTGGGGCGAAGTCTTAGGGGAGGGCCGAAATGGCGGGCGATGCCCCATAACTTGACCGATTCATTCGTTTCCCAAGTGCGAGTATCGTATTGAAATAAATTAAATACCATCACAGGATTAGCTCCGAGGAAGAGGGCTTCAAGAATCTTTTTTGCTAAAGCGCTCCCTGAAGCAGCTCCGCTGACGATGCGATCCCGTTCATAGGCTTTAGCATCCCCTTGCGTGGTATTCAAGTTGAGCTCGTACACAGCCAGAGATTTATCGCGATCATAGACTTCATCGGCGATTTCCCGCAGCGTTCCTCGATCCTCTTCAAAAAGGCTTTGCAATGCTTCTGCATCGGGTGTCCCACTTTCAAGCCGATGGAAAAAATAGGGGGCGATGGCAAGTCCGTCAGCATTCGGTGTTTGATCTAAAAATTGTAAGGAAACCTGAGGGATCGTATACTCTCCGTTCACCAATAAACGGACGTTTACCCACCCACCCATGCCAAGGAGGATGTTTGTGAAGGCGGTTTTGGCCATTTCCCCATGTTCTTTTGAATAAGGAATGCCGGCCGGACGGAAAAACCAGTTCCAGTTTTCATTCCCAAACTCCACGATCACCTCTGAGAATCGATCGGCAGGGGCTGCATTGGCTAAAAATTTTCCAAGCTTTTGGTACTCGATAGGGGAAAATGTCGTCGGAATAATGATCCAGGGGTTAGCTCCAACAAGGGAGCAGAGATCTAAAAACTCGGCTAACGAATGCCCAAACACAGTTTCAATGCGATTTCCGGCAAGATGGGATGTCCATGGCTTCCTTTTGTAAGGGGGAGCGAGGCGATTTTCCAACGTGTCTCCTAGATGGGGGAATTCTCTAAGAAACGAAGGGCGCAATTGCCGCAAGAGGGAAATCAGGGCGTCGCGAAAGGGAGAGGGGGTTTGCTGCACCTGCCCAAGAAAAAGATCATCAATCCACAAAGCAGTGTTTGGACGGGCAGCAGAGAGGGTCAATTGCAGCGCTCCCGGAGGTCCGTTGTCTTTTCCCGCAAAATCGAAAGAATACTGCTGCCACCCGGTGGTGGGATGAATCGTTTGCCGGAAAATGGGAGCCTCTCCATTGAGCCTTTGAAGGCTGACATCAAGAGCTGCCCCTTCGGCTGCGGCTTTTGCCCACACAGAAAAATTCCACTCTCCTTTGATCGGCAGCATTTTCCCTGCACGATAAGAAATGCTATCTAAGTGATAAAAGACCTTTGCCCCCGCTCCGGGCCTGGGTAGGAGGCGAAGCGATTGGCTTCCTTCGCTTTCCCTCCTGTTCTCCTTCGTATCGATCCCAACTGTTGAGAGATCATCGATCTCCCACAAATCAACAGGATGTGCCGTCTGCACTTTGGTGAGAACGATGATGTCGTTTTCTTCAATCGGGGGGAGGGGATCATGAGAAAAATACTCGGGAAAACCGCTTTTCCCCGAATTGAGAGACTGTTTAATTGTTCCCCTCTTCGCCGCCGAACTGCCGGTAAGAATCCGATAGTCGGCCTCGTTCCAATAATAATCGGGATATCCCCATCCCGCTTCGTCGGAAAAGCTTTCTACATCTGCTCGGGAAACGATGATGAGGATGCGGTCGATCGTCGCTTCAAACCCCGGATTCATCAAAACATTGCGGGAAAATTGCTCAGCACCCCAAGAGGTCCATTGTCCCAGGTTAATCCCCAATCGATCCGGGTTGTCGATAACAGCCGTCTCTTCCACTTGTAAGGAAATCGCCGCCGCTTCTCTTTGGAATACCTGGGCTCCGGTCGATTCCGGTCCCAAAAACCGGATTCCAAAGAGGAATCCAATGAAGAGGAGGACGCAGAAGACAGCGAAACGTTTCATCAATCTAACCCCGGAGAGACATAAAAGGCCATGCACCGGAAAACTCGCACTGTGTCATGTTATGCATGGTAGCAAAATTTTGGCTATTGATAAAATCAAAAACTTTTTATTCGATGTTGTTTTTCTCTTTTGTGGCTAAACTGACAAAGTGAATGCTCAAAAGACCGAGAAAAAAGCCGGGAATCATGGAAGGGATAGAGTAGTCGAAGATGAGGGGATTCAATGGAGGCCAAATGCAAGCAATTGTCCCCCCGACGACGATACCGGCTATCGCTCCATATTTATTTGCCCTCTTGTCATACAAAGATGTGAGAACAAGGGGCCCAAAGGCACTTCCTAGGCCGGCCCATGAATACAGGATGGTATCGATAATGGCCTCTTCTTTATAGTAGGCGATGAACAATGCCGTCATGGCAATGAAGATCACCCCTACTCGAGAGGCGCGCACTAACTGTTGCTGAGTATGCCGCTTCCCAAAATGTTTAAAAAAATCTTCCCCGATAGCAGAGGCACAGACTAACAGCTGAGAATCCATCGTGGATAAATTCGCCGCAATGACACCGCAGAGAATAAATCCTGCAAAGAAAGGAGGAAACAGCCTTTTGACCATCTCTACAAACACTAACTCGGGATTGTGGAGACCCTCTTGAAAGAAAAAGACCCCCACGATGCCGACGCTGATTGAAGCGGCTAAGGCTAACATCTGCCATGACATGCCCACGTATTTGGATTTTTTCATGTCGTTGACATTGCGAATTCCCATAAATTTTGTCAGAATGTGCGGCATGCCAAAATATCCCAACCCCCAAGCTAGAGAGGAGAGGATTGCCGACATAACCGAAGAAAGGGATAAATCCCCTAAAAGGCTCAGGTATTCAGGCTCAATAGTTGTGGATTGGAGACCGGGACCCTGATAAATCAGCGAGACAAATGCGACGACGGGAACGACAATGATCGCGCCGAGAAGAAAGAGCGCTTGAAAAAGGTCGGTCCATGCGATGGTGACAAAGCCTCCTCCGAAGGTATAGCCAACAATCACCAGCGTAGAAAAGGTTAATCCCCAGTAGTAGTTGATGGCAAAGATAGACTCCAGCAGCAGTCCCATGGCGGTCAAACCTGCGGCAAGGTAGTGGGTGAGAAAAAAAATGATCATGGTGGCTGTGATGAGGCGGAGGGTTCCCGAGGCATCCTCATAGCGATTTTCGAAGTAGCTGGAGAGGGTATAGCTATCATAGGCTTCTGTGGAGCTTCGCAGTTTTGCTGCGACAAACTGCCAGTTGAAAAACATCCCTGCAAGCAGCCCAATGGCAATCCAACTCCCTGACAATCCTTGTAGATACACAACCATCGGCAGGGCCATAAACAGCCAGGCACTCATGTCGCTGGCATGAGCGGAAAGAGCTGTGAGCCAGAAATTTAACGATCGACTGCCGACGATAAATTCTGCATTCGACGTTTGTTTTCGATGAGAAATCACTCCAATGACTAAAAGGATGCCGAAATAAATAAAAAAAGCTAAAATAATTTGAGTGATCATAAATAAAACCCGCTTTGCGCGGAAAACCTCTTGAAGAACGTGAAAATGGGCGTTGCAAGAGGTTATGCTGCCGCAAATGATTTTGAGCACCTATCTTTTTCCGGCGAGTCCTTGCAGAAAAAATTTATGCACTCAAAATCACCTGTAGCAGCAGGTTTCCACACAACCCGGGTATAAATCCCACATTCCGCATGTTGCACGGGCGATTTCTTCATCTTTTTAATTCTAAGTGGATTACAAAATCTCGATTGGTGACTACAGACCAAGCTTCGATTTTGTAACCCACTTAGAATCAAAAATTTATTGAAATCACCTCCAGCAACATG
>JBAUVX010000032.1:0-2952 GCA_049583465.1 Waddliaceae bacterium
ATTTTTGATTCTAAGTGGGTTACAAAATCGAAGCTTGGTCTGTAGTCACCAATCGAGATTTTGTAATCCACTTAGAATTAAAAAGATGAAGAAATCGCCCGCGCAACATGCGGAATGTGGGTTTTAAGCACCGGAGCCGCTTCACTGAGAATTCGGATGTGAATAATGACAAATCCCTTAAGGGTGGGATCTTCCGATTAGGATAAAAAAAAACCTCCCCTTTCTATGTTGGTAAAGAAAGGGAAGGCAACACAACCGTTGAATTTAGGGCTTCCTTAGAAGCTAGCACCAACCTCCACAAATAGGCCATGGAACCCAAGCGTACGATCGCTCGGAGACGTAGTATTAAATGAAGGAAAAGAGAGTGATGCCACCGGATTAATCTCAATCTCGTTAAGAAGCTGCTGAGCAGTAAGGTCGTCAAAATCAAACGCAAGCCCAAGACCGGGGTTTACCGTTTCTAAAGGCATACGTCGATTGGGAAGGTTACGCCATTCGACAAACTCATAGCCAACGCTTAACCAGAGATCGGTGTTGCACATGCACGTCTCATACGTGACACCGGCAGCGAGTCGATAACCGGGATAGCAGCGATAACAACCATCGTCTTTAAAAATGCCGTTAGAGTTAAACCCTTCTTTGCTTAGAAACTGACTTAATCCAGAGGAAACAGCTGCTTCTTCTTCAGTTGGAGGAACGCCTAGACTCTCGCCTATCTTAAGATCAAAGAAGTGCTTACGCTTCAGCTCATTACAAGGGTTGCCTGCAACAATAGAGGCATCAGCCTTTCCAAAAATTTTCAGACAGCTGCAGAAATCCCATTCATATTTCATCCCAACACGCAAACCATAGGCATTGAGATCCGATTTCCATTTTGCTTTATAGTCATGGACAAAAGCGAAAATATTTTTAACCCCAATAATACCCTTGCCAAACTCCTTGACCTCTTGATTCAAAATAAGAGAAGCAAAACCAAAATAGGGAGTCCACACCTGATTATTGCAAATACAGCATGGATAAAAGAGCAAGACATCCCAATCATGATAGCAAACATCCCAAGTTGATCGGAGTCTGTCAAATGGCAGCAATATGCCAAGAAGCGAAGAGGAACTATAGCAAAGTTTAAAATCATCATTCCCGCTACCTAAAGCCTGAAGTCTTTGCCGGAAGGATAAGGATGCCCCATTTTCTTCAGATGCACCTGGGGAGCCTCCAAAGAATAACGATGTGCCCTTGATATTCCCTGTCTTTTTTGGACTAATATGAGTCCAAGAAGCCGAGAGGCCCAAACCGGAGCAAAGATTCGACGCCATGCCTTGAATTCTAATCCCGGGCTCCCAATCGGGGCAAACCGTTTTGTATTTGACTCTTGTGAACGATTGATTTTGAAATGCTGAAGAAAGATCGACACAATAGCCAAAATCCAGGTGATCCACACAAGTTTTCCACCATAAAAAGCTCACACCTATTGAGTAATCTTCACAACCGCAATTGTCGCGACCGCATGGATCAAAACACTCTCCTTGCCCCATTGCCGACGTAAAAGGCAAACAAAATGCAATCATCGTCGCTAAGCAAATTTCGTAACTCCATTTTTTCATCGAAATTTTTCTCCTCAATTTCATCATTTAAATTTTCTTCGTGAATGTCATATAAAATGATGACTATAACGACTTTGAGAATTTAAACAAAAGATTTTTTTGGGAAAAAAATAAATTCCCGAGATCCCCCTCCCTCTTTTGATGCAAAGCCTGCGTTATTCAGGACTTATCGGTAGTGTTCATACACATTTAACCCACATTCCGCATGTTGCGGGAGGTGATTTCAATAGATTTTTGATTCTAAGTGGGTTACAAAATCGAAGCTTGGTCTGTAGTCACCAATCGAGATTTTGTAATCCACTTAGAATCAAAAAAATGAAGAAATCGCCCGCGCAACATGCGGAATGTGGGGTTTAAATTCAAGAATTGGGATTTCGGCGGCGCCAAAGCCCTGGGCTTGGACGATCGCGGGTATATTTCCGGAAGTGTTTTTGAGTGGCAGTGTAAAGACAAGTTAATCGACCAGGGCAAGCTAGTACCCCCCCCCAACCATAAAAATTTTCATGGGTAAAGCCTTTTCATTTTCACGCGCGCATCTGGGATATTAAATCCCCACAATATTCTCGCTCTTCTTGAGTTCCTATCCAATACATAGGCAGCTACCTCTTTCTCCAGAGCTTCCTTTGAACCTATTCGTCTTTTGAGGCACTGCCCACCAAGAACAGAAATTTCGATTTCTGCCATATTCAACCAGCTCGCATGTTTTGGTGTGTAGTGTATCTCCAACTTCTTTATGATTCTCCTCGCTTCTTCGGGCTCAAACTTTTCATAAAGATTAGCCAACTTATGCGTATTCAAGTTATCCATGACAACCCTGATTTTATCTGCCTCAGGAAAATGCCTGTCCACCAGGTCTTTCATGCATTCAGCAAAATCCTTTTTGGTTCGCTGATCCGTTACTTTAACTTCACGCCAACCTCCCAAAGGTTGCACAAAAACAAATAGGTTGCTCGTTCCTTTCCTCTCATATTCATAATCCCGGCGTTTGACCCGTCCAGGAGCTGCAGAAATCGGCACTAACACATCATCGATCAGCTGTACCGGTGTTTCATCGAAGCACACAACCGGATTCTTTTCATTGAATGGTTTTTCATATAAATCCAAAACATCTTCCATTCGACAAATGTATTCATAATCTACTTCAGGAATACACCAACTCTTGACTTGCCAGGGCTTTATTTACCCCATGGGCGAATTGTTAATGCGTTATGAGACCTTCAAACTGTAGCTGAAAATAGTTCACCCAACGAAATACACATGACCGAAACACAGAGGCACAGAGGACACAGAGAGAACCTGCAGACAAACCAATTAACACAGGCGATTATTGGAGCTGCTATCGAAGTCCACA
>JBAUVX010000033.1:0-4876 GCA_049583465.1 Waddliaceae bacterium
ATTTTTGATTCTAAGTGGGTTACAAAATCGAAGCTTGGTCTGTAGTCACCAATCGAGATTTTGTAATCCACTTAGAATTAAAAAGATGAAGAAATCGCCCGCGCAACATGCGGAATGTGGGTTAAAAGAGCCCGGGCTAAAATTGAATTGATTATAAAAGCTAAAAATGGCTACCATAGTTTATTGCTAGAAGGAGTCGACAAGCTAGCGCAGGAATGACGCAAGTTTTGATTCACAGGATGTGATCATGTGGATTGTTTGCCCATTGGGTAGAGAATCAAATCAATATCTTGCGCCCGCACCGGGGCCAACCACTCGGATTCCCTCTTTGAATCACTTGTCAACTTAGGCTAGAATAATGCGGGTTTTGGACCTGAAAATCCATAACTCGCGTTAGAATAAAGAGGAACAACAAAAGTCAAAGAAGTAAATGCAAAGATTTTTTGCTGCTTTTTTGTTAGAAGCAATGAGCTCGACTTTGAGAGAAAAGAAAATCTATTTACTTTTTTGTTTTTAAGGTTCATGATTGTATTTTGCAATTTATCAATAACTTGCAAGAAAGAAACAAACGTTGTAAGTGATGGAAAACCATATTTACAAGTCTAATCCTTTGGAGGTTAAAAATGTCTTTTGAAAATGCCAAGGAGAATCTTTCGGAGTTCGGTAAAGAATTGGGCTTGGAAGGACTCGAATTTGATGAAAACAATACCTGTATTTTGGGAATTGATGATGAGTTCTCCTTACATTTAACCTATGAGCCAAACTCCAAGCGGCTCTACATGTATTCGCCATTGTTAGACGGGTTGCCCCGAGACGATAAAACCCGCCTTAAATTGTATGAAACTTTATTGGAAGGATCCATGTTGGGGGGGCAAATGGCCGGCGGCGGAGTTGGCGTTGCCGTCAAAGAGGAGCTTATCCTTATCCATTGTACGATCGACATGGAACATGCTCTGTCTTCCGCACTGCGGGCTTTTGCTCCGTTGTATGTTGAAACTGTAGAAAAATGGCGAAAATATTGTTCCGATATTTCAGAAGGACGGGAAGTGACGCTTGGGCCTATTCCCGGAACCCCGGGTGGAGCTCCGCCTTCTTCTAGAGGTTTTTCCGGAGAGGAACCCAAGGGAATTAAAATTTAATAACGAGGCACTGTCTCGCAACAATGGTTATCATTGGTGTTGTTGCCTAAAACTAGACAACCTAAGATCGTTGGCGGCAGGTTCTTTATCAAAGAGAAAATAGAGCGGCAGAGGCGAAGGCAAAAGAACAAAGGCTTCCTGAAAATCGTTGATTGCTGTTGTTTTTTTCTCTGTGTTTCTATGCCTTTCCTTGATGCTCGAGATCGTTCGGGTGTTGCTGAAGGTGAGAGGCGGCTAAGCGCAACTAGAATTGAGATGAGGAAAAACAAGAGATGAATTTTGTACACATTATTGGGCGACTGGGTAAAGATCCGGAAGCTCGTTATACTACCGACGGCAAAAAAATAACCGTTCTGATCGTAGCGACGAATTCACGAAAGGGGGGCAATGAAGAGACGATTTGGTGGCGAGTGACTTTATGGGGAGACCGTTGGGACAAAATGATGCAGCATTTCACTAAAGGAAAGCCGATCATCGTCGGCGGAGAGATGAAAAAGCCGGAAATCTATATAGACAAAAATGGAACAGCACAGCTTTCCTCGCTGGACCTTACTGCTGATTACATCAAGTTTGTTCCGTTTGGAAAAGAACAGCAGGGGAACGGGATGGATGACGGGGATGGACAGCACATTTCTCAACAGTTCCAGCCGAGCATGAAAAGTCAACCTTCCCCCGAGGCAGAAGACCTAGGGATTGGGCACCAAGAAGGATTTGGACAGCAGGGGCTAGAAGAAGAATCCCTCCCATTTTAAGATTTGCAATGGACTTTTTAGTTGTCAATCGTTTACAGCAGAGAAAACGTGCAGACATCCTCGTTATTCCCTATTGGAAAGGGAAAAAGGGTGCAGAAAGTGCAGCAGCAGCTGATGCTTTTGACGCAGTGACTAAGCCTCCGATTCAGATGAAAGATTTTTTGGGAAATGAAGGGGAGGTTCAGCTTGTCTATGGTCCGGGTCAGTTAGAAAAACGGGTGGCTTTGCTCGGTTTAGGGGATGAAATCGGGTGTACAGTTGAAACACTCAGGCGATCCTATAGCAGCCTCGTCAAGATGAGCCGCCAAAAAAACATGGCCGCGATTAATCTCATTGTTCCAAAAGTTTCTTCCCTAAAAGAAGAAGAAATTCTCAATGGAATGATTGAGGGGATGCTGCTCTCTAATTATGCATTTGAGCAGCTAAAAAAGGAGTCCAAGAAACCCACGACTTTGGTGAAAAAAGCGACTCTTATTGGAGTAGGAAAACAGTCGTTGTCGATCGCAAAAAAAGCCGGAGGGGTTGCCGAGGGTGTGTATCTTGCAAGAGACCTTGTCAATGCCAATGCCGATGATGTCACGCCGCAAAAGCTCGTCGAACTCGCTCGAGATTTTGCAAAGCAATTCCCGCAAGTCAAGGCTACGATCTTCAATAAAAAACGGCTTGCAAAAGAAAATATGAATTTAATACTGGCCGTTAATCGCGGTTCCAAGCAAGACCCGGCGTTGATTATCCTTGAATATAAGGGTCGGCCAAAATCAAGCGATCATACTGTGATTGTTGGGAAGGGGGTCACTTATGATACCGGAGGATTGAATCTCAAACCAACGGGTGCCATGGAAACAATGAAGTGCGATATGAGTGGAGCGGCCGCAGTATTCGGCACCATTTTTGCCCTTGCAAAAACGGGTGTCGACATCAACATCACGGGATTGATTCCAACAACAGAAAACAGCATTGGTCCAAACAGTTATAAACCCGGCGATGTTTATAGTAGTTATGCCGGGAAAACTGTAGAAATTGGCAATACAGATGCGGAAGGGCGGTTAATTCTTGCCGACGCTCTCGCCTATGCCAATAAACAACTCAAGCCCAGCCGGATGATTGATCTTGCCACATTAACCGGAGCGATTGTCGTTGCCCTCGGAGAGAATGTCACAGGCCTCATGAGCAATGATGACCGGCTTGCAAATGCCCTCATTCAATCAGGCGAGGCGACTTGCGAAAGGGTTTGGAGATTACCATTATTTGAAGAGTATCGGAAACAGTTGAAATCAGATATTGCCGATATCAAAAATACCGGGGGACGTGAGGCAGCGGCAATTACAGCAGGGATGTTTTTGAAAGATTTTGTGGGTAAAACCCCATGGGCGCATTTGGACATCGCCGGAACAGCTTATTTGTCAAAAGCTAGTGGATATTGTCCTAAAAATGCTACCGGAGTTGGTGTTCGCCTGATGATCCACTATTTGACTCAGCTTGCATCCCATCAACCCTAGTACCCCAAGTGAAACTAGACGATTCCGAACTCTACCAAATTGCCATGAGGGCTTTCAGAGAGAAACGATTCGAGGAAGCCGCACGAGTCTTTGCCGTTCTGGCATTTTCCCTTCTCCTCGAGGATTCTTCAGAAAAATCTTCGTTGAAAGCCATGAAAATGACGATTGAATCTTATAAAATGCTGGCGGATTCCGACGACCTCAGACAGATTCTTCATTCTACGCAAGGCGATGTCCCCAAACAATATTTTACAGTCGTTCGGCATTATTTAGATCATCTCGAAGAGACCAATGAATGGGTAGTTCAAAAAGAAATCAACCGGGACTTTCCCCTAGGAATCTCCGAAGTACGGGACATGATTTTTCAGGAGGGGGTTGGATCAACGCTAGAGAAATCGGTAGGGGGTTATCACGTTTGCATCGTCACTGCACAAGGTCCAAGGGAGGGGATGGAAGATGCTCATCTCGCCACTGAAATTGAAGTGAATGTCGAAGAGAAAAAGCATCGCTTTTGCCTGTTCGGCGTATTTGACGGTCATGGAGGTGCGGGATGTGCCGACTATGTTCAGAAATATCTTCCCACAGCAGTTCAACAACAAATTGAAGCAAAAGGATCGATCACCGATCTCAATCTGTACAATGCAATTACGAGGGCTTTTGTTCTTCTTAACGATCAATGGCTCCATCTTTCTATGCAGCAAACGGGGCAAAAGGATGTTTCCGGAACGACGGCGACTGTAGCGATTATCGATCAAGAAAGCATCTGGGTGGCCAATGTGGGAGATTCGCGGGCTGTTCTCGGCCTCAATGGGAAAGCCATTCAGCTTACTGAAGACGCTAAACCCACCATGGAAAAATACATCGATGAAATTCTTTTCAGGGGAGGGAGCATCAGCTGGGGGCGGGTTGACGGGACCCTCGACATGGCTCGATCGATTGGGGATTTGAACCATCCCAGCGTCTCTGCCCGTCCTGTTCTCAAAAAAATTGATCGAAACCGGATTCCGGCGGATGGCTGCAATTGTTTGTTTATTGCTTGCGACGGCCTCTGGGATGTCATTGATCCTCAACAGGTTGTCGAGCTTGCGGAAGGGAAGACCGTCAAAGAAACGGCAATCATTCTCAGAACCCTTGCTTTTGAAAGAGGTTCTTGGGACAACCTTACCGTGATGGCCATTGATTTGTCTTGATGAACCTATCTCAGTATTGCTAGTTGTTTCGAAATTTGACGACACCCTCTAGTAAACGCATCGCTGCCCGGTCATAAGTCCTGGTTAAAATTTCTCTACATTTGACAATATCTCCCTTCCCAACGTATTGTTTTTTGTTAAGCATAATTTTTTTATAACAGACGACCATCATGTCCAAAATCGTCTCTATTTTGACTCTTTTTCTCTTCTTCCACTGTCAGCATCTCTACGCTGATTCCGCCGATGAGATCAACAGCATAGAAAATTTTATTCCGGGCGAGGAGGAGTCTCTTGCC
>JBAUVX010000034.1:0-3250 GCA_049583465.1 Waddliaceae bacterium
TTCACGGCTAATATCGCTAGGATAAGACATAAATCACCTCCAAATACTTTCTGAGGATCCTTTATGCCATAAGGAGAAAAGATTTTAAACAGGTTCTAACAAGGCACAAAAAAACTGTGTTACGTTCTGGTATTGCATGTTTCGCTAGGAGTTTCCTTTCTGAAAAATAATTTGTTTCATTGTACATTTTTTGAGTTGGGGTATTAAATGTCTATTGGAAGAAAACGTATGTTAAGCAATTTCTTCCATTATTTTGTAAACCGTTGATCGTCCGATCTTCATTTGTTTTGCAATTTCTGATGCGCCAATTCCTTTTTTGAGCAGCTCTCTAAATTGACTTCTGTTTATTACACGTTTGCGTCCGAACTTTATCCCTTTAGCTTTTGCTTCGACTCGTCCTTCATTGGTTCTTTCTAAAATTCGATGCCGCTCTGCTTGAGCTACTGCCGAAAGGATCGTTACGACCATTTTCCCCATCGTCCCCTCTGTGCTAATCCCATCATCAAGAAACCGAATGGCAACTCCCATTTCGTCAAATTCCTTAATTAGTTGTATCATATCAGAGGTATCTCTTCCGAGACGGTCCAACTTTTTTACCAAGATCACATCCCCCTCTTCTACTTTAAGACGAAGCAGATTCAATCCATTTCGATTAACATTGGCTCCGGTAGCTTTATCTCTGACATACTCCCACGGCTAAAGCCGATGGGGTTCTGAGGTTTGACTCTTTCATGCCACTATCCTCATTGGGCAAGCCAGATGCCCCTCTCCAATATCTCTGTCTACTGGAGATTGCAGAATGCCTTGATGTCTATACGAGATCACGAAAGACGCATTTACATCAGCATTAGCAACGTGTCCACAAGAACACTTAAATATTTTCCCTTGTCTTTCGCCAAGAAGTCCGCATCTTGAACACTGTTGAGAAGTGTATCTTGGATCAATCTTAACTACTGGAACGCCATGCAGCTTAGCCTTGTACTCAATAAAAGTCTTGAGCTGATAAAATGACCAACTGTTCAGGGCGTACCTGTTTTTTCTATTTGTCTTCGCTGTTTTCCTGATATCTTTTAAATCTTCTAGGACTATTCCTGATTTTTTTTCCTTAGCCTCCGTCACTATTTTGTTAGAGATTTTGTGGTTTAAATCCCTCACAACTCTTGATTCTTTGTTTTTTAAAGCTTTGACTGACTTAAATCTTTTTTTCTTCTGAAGCTTTCGTCTGATGTTTTTATATTTTTTGTGTGTATGATTTGCCGATTTTCCAAGCTTTAGAACTTTTCCCGATTTTGGATTTGAGGCAACACAGCAATGTCCTGTTGTGTTTAAATCAACGCCTATCCAAGATTCAGCCTGAATTTTTTCTTCCTCTTTGACAGTACAAGAAATATAGGCGAACTCTTTGTCTAACTCAATTTGATTGATCTTTTCGATGTCGTTGTTAAAATCTATCTCCATTTTCAGGCATCGAATTTTCACTTTTCCAGATTCAAACTTTATTGATTGGGAAGGTACGGTCAGCTTAACCGAAGATATTTTCTTTAGTTTTTTGTTCGACGAGTACTTCTTTAGAATCTGGTTTGCGATAGCCGATTTCAATCCAATGTGTTTAACATCCTTGGATGATCTACTCTTAGTCTTAAGAGCAAAAAGAGCGACTTGCTTTCCCTTTTCAAGCTCTACAGATAGATTCTGATTGTGTTTCACTTTGTATGTTAGAATCATAATGCTTGAAGCATATAGCTGGCGTTGGTATATTGTCAAGAATGAGTAGATGGAAAACTTCAAAAACAGCAGTATTCAACTTGAGCTATCACCTGATATGGTGCCCAAAATATCGCAGAAAGGTTCTGGTCGGGGATATCAAAGATCGATTAATCGAATTGATTTACCAAAAAGCTGAGGAACTAGAATTGGAGGTTGTCGAAGCCAACATTCAACCTGATCATGTGCATCTCTTTGTCAGATCAAAACCAATTCACTCACCACAATTCGTTGTTGGGCAACTGAAGGGATATACAAGTAGAATTTTGAGGCAGGAATTCTCTTCATTAAAAAGTCGATTGCCTACTCTATGGACAAGGTCGTATTATGTAGATAGCGTAGGGAAGTTGAACGAGTATACAATTAGGAAATACATACAAGAGCAGGATAAGAAATAGACGCTCTCATCCCAGGACTAAAGCCCTGGGCTTTCCCGCTTTTGTCGTAAAAATCCTGTTGGCCTTTATGCCTTCGGCTCGAAGTGCTTGAATTTGCAGATCAAGTGATTGTTGGCTTGTTGAAACGCGAGCATAACCAAAAAGTCTCATATTCTGTCTCCTAAATCGATTTGTAGACAAAATGTCTAATAATGGCACGAAAAACGATTTAATGGACAGGATATTCAATTTGTTTTAACCTGTCCACAAATTCATAAATTCTTAGACAGGCAATGCAGGTTGATTTTCTGACAGGATAAAAGAAATAAGCTATCTGTACGCATCCTTTCTATGGTCGACTTCGACAACGAGGATGATCAAGGCTTGATCTTGTATTGAGTAAACTACACGATAATTTCCAGTTCGAATTCGATAGAGTAGCGGTTGATTTCCCTTAAGTTTTTTGCATCCTTCCGGCCTTGGGTTTTCAACCAAGGAATCTATGGCTTCAATAATGCGCTCTTTATCCTTCCTAGGAAACTTAGTCAACTTTTTTAAGATTTTATCAGTGATTTTGATTTGATATTTCACGCTCTTAGTCGCTTTTTGGCTTCCTTCCAAGAAATGAGTTTTTCCTTTCCTGACTTGATGTTTTCTAGCGTTTCCGTTGCTTTACCTGCTAACCATTCATCTTCCATATCTTCTATCTTCTCAAAAGCCAACTGAAGTAGAAAATCTTTCATGCTAACCCCAAGTTTGGCGCAAGCCATTTTAAGGTACATGTGTTCGTCTGGAGACATGTCAACTGTAAGCCTTGATTTTTCTTTCATGGTATCACCTCTGTTTATCTTTATTATAAAGAAATCCGTGTTTCCGTGCAATATCTATATTTTTGTGCCTTTAAAACTTCGTAAACGAGCTATTAAGTCGCCTCATTTTTCTCATTTCTTACTTGTTTGGCAAGTTTCTAGGACTATATTTTCTAAGAACCTGTTTAAAATCTTTTTAGTAACAAGACCCCAAATGCGAGCACTACCATGTTCAAGCTAGTGTTCAGCTTCCTTTCGCAGTTTTTCCACAATCTGCGACACTTCTCTAGCCATGCAAAG
>JBAUVX010000035.1:0-6633 GCA_049583465.1 Waddliaceae bacterium
ATTTTTGATTCTAAGTGGGTTAAAAAATCGAAGCTTGGTCTGTAGTCACCAATCGAGATTTTGTAATCCACTTAGAATTAAAAAGATGAAGAAATCGCCCGCGCAACATGCGGAATGTGGGTTTTAAGGCATTTAAAAAGAGCGTTTTGTGTTAATTTGGATTTCATTTTGGTATCGTCGATGTTCTCGCTCTGTAAGCGCAACAGAAGAGGGATTTAAAGGACTAGCTCACAGGAGTCGTGGGAAGCCCAGCTCAAGAACAACAGATTCCAGCACTCGTAAGCGAATGCTGGACTAATGCGGTTGAAAAAGATTTCTTCTATTGAAGAATGACCGCAAGCGCGACGCAACCACTCCCGCTCTCTAAAGGCTAAGAAAGGCTTTGCCGTTTTTTTCTTTTCTCTTTCTTCTTAACTAATGAGGGTTTGAGTTCTTGGTCGGAAATGGCTTGTGTTTGCCGCTTAGTAGTCCACCATTGTTGCAAGTTTGCAAGCAGCATAGAAGACAGCCAATAGATGTTCAGGCCTGAAGGAAAATGGTAAAACATCACAGGAAAAACAATTGTGAATAGATTTCCCATCATCTTTTGCTGGCGCTGCTCTCCCGTCAATTTGCTTGTGTCGCTGGGAAAGGTCGACATCAGCCTTTGCTGTAAATACATGACTCCCCACAATAAGACCGGCAGCAAATGGAATTGGGTTCCGATAAAAAATATCGGTCTTGACCAGCTAAAAAGAATATCCGGAGCGGCAAGATTATCGATCCACCCGGGTATGAAAGATGCGCCGCGCAATTCAAAGGTCGATTTTAAAAGATCAAACATGCCGATGAGGAAGGGCATTTGTATGATCATAGGAAAACATCCCGAAATAGGATTGACACCTTTGTCTCGATAGAGATTCATGGTTTCAAGCCGGACTTTATTGGGATCTTTCTTGTATTTTTCCTGAATTTTTTGCAGTTCCGGGGCAATCGCCTTCATCCGTACCATCGACTTCATCGACCAAGCATTTAACGGGTACAGCATCAATCTTAGGGCGACTGTTAATAAAATGATGGAAAAGCCCCAAGAACCGGTCAGAGAATGAAAAAATCTCATTAAAATAAATAAAAATTTAGAAAAAGGAGCGGAAATAAAGGCGAACCATCCATGGAAGGACTGTGAAGCAATGTAGTCTGGATTATATCCGGTAGCGGGATCGGTGAATATGGCATCGACAGTGTTGAGAATTCCGCTTGAGAAAGGGCCGGCAAAGATGCGGAAATGCATGGATCCACCTAGGGAATTCAAAGGGAGAAGCATCATATAACCGGGAAGACTTTTAAGGGGAAACCGTTCGTATTCTTCGTCGATCAGGACCAATCGGGAGGGAGCTATCGTGCCTGGAACATAATTGACCTTAATTCCCGGGTTGATTTCGGTTAGAGGGTCCATGATGGTTCCGAAAAACCCATTGGAATTGCAAATCCAGTCGGGAAAAAGAGCGCTGATCGTCACGCTTTCCTTAGGTTTTTCCATATTGACGACTTCCGGTTTCCCTCTACGGGTAATCCGGTATTTTAATGCAGGAGCCGGAGCGTTGGAAATCCATTCAACTTCGGGAATTCCCGATGTCAGCCATAATCCGCGGCTGTCTCCTTCGATATCGATAGTAAGATCGACGACATAGGGGGCAACAGGATTTTCTTTGCCAATCGTGTAGGTTTTTCTGATCCGACGGTTCCGCTGAGTTGCTTCAAAGACAATGCGATGGGGATCAAAAAACGCCACCTCGTAAGTAAGTTCTGCCATTTCCGGATATTCCGACACGATATTTAACGCATAATATTCAGGAAGAACTTCAATGGATTTTCGTCCTTCTTTCTGAATCAAACTTCGTCTGATGAGAGGGTAATACCCGCCGAGCTTTCCCTGGGGATGTTCAACAAAAGGGCCTGTGGAAGAGTCTCCGGCTGTAAAGTAGGATTTTTCGGGGAAACGTGCATTGGCGGGGTGGTTGTCCAAAATATCCCGGTCAAATTGAATCTCTTTCACAACGCTTTTTTGATCTTTTTCACTTTTGAAAGGGAGGTTGATTTCAGCTAAGGCTCCGCCCCGATTGGAAAAGACAAGCTGTAGGAAAGGATTTTCAACAACGAAGTATTTTTCTTCTACGGCATCTCCCTCCTCTGCAAGGACTTCCGACTTCACTATCGACGTGTTCAGTCCCGAGAACCGGTCCAAAAAGATTAACGATTGGGTTTTTTGATGGTAAACAGCCGCGGGCAGCAGTCCTTCAGGGGTGTTCATGAGAACTAAAGCATTGCCCGGTATTTTCTCTTCTGAAGGGGGGGCTTCTTCTCCAAGTTCCTTGTCGATCTTTTGAAGTTGGAGGAGGGGAATAGAAAACCGGCCGTCAATGTAATTTCCCAACGTCGCAAGGGGAGGTTGTTTCGGCTGCAGGGGATAGAGAAAAAGGAGTTGCAAATCGTAGTGGCCAAAATGAGGAAGTTCTCCAATAGGGAGGACGGCGTCTTTTTCCCTAGAATAAAGCAGGGGTTCCCGGATTTTTTCCGGGCTGAAGGTAAGAGTGTATGCCTCTCCCTCGATAAAAACATTCTGCGGGGGTGTTTTGTCCCAAGATAACGTCAGGATCGTTTCTTTGATGCGGATCCCGGTATTAAGAAAATTTCGACTGTCGGAGTCGGCGTAGATGTTGACAATGGGGAGGTCGTCTTTTTTAATTGTTTTTTCATTGATGAGTGTTGTTAATGTTTCTTTTTCCTTTAGGATTTTTGCTTTTTGCTGTTCCCGCCATTCCTTCACTGATTCTTGACGGCCCCGTTCAAAGTAAAGGTTGACGAGAAACAGGGTTAAGCCCAGGGAAATAACAAAAAGAAGAGTACGTCGATCCATCGAAATTGAAGCCCAGTCTCTTAGGGGGTGATTGAAAGAAAACCAATGCAAAATTTTGAACTTTTCTGCATCTTCGTCGGAAAATTTTGCAAAGCCGAGGTTAACAGTAGCACAATCGAAGGCAAATAGGAAAGAAAAAATGAATACCTCGTTCACTTCTTCATCGGACTTTGCAAAATTTTTGCGAGAGAGCCTTCGACACAAAAGAATAAATGGGGTCCTATCCCAGTGGAAGGTTGAACAAAATCCTTGAGAAAACTATGATACTGTTGTCGATTAGATAACAGAGGAAAGAAGTGGAAGAAGAACGAGCCCTTGGGGATTACACGATCATCAAGCAACTTGGACATGGAGCACTGGGGTCTGTGTATCTTGCAGAGCATCGCTTCATGAAAAAACAATTTGCCCTAAAAATTCTTCCCGAGGATCTTTGCTCGGATCGGGGATTTATGCAGAGGTTTGAAGAAGAGGTTTCTCAACTTTCCATTCTCGATCATCCTCATATTGTCAAACTTCACAACATCTCCTACGATCAAGGTTGTTATTTTTTAGTCACTGACTGTATTGTCGATGAGGTCGGAGAAAATATCAACCTCGCTCAGTATGTCCAAACCCGTGAGCAGCCTTTGTCTGAAGACGAGGTGTTTCAGTTGCTCTTTCAAATTGCCCATGCACTCGATTATGCACACAACATTAAAGGACAGGGATGCGGCATCGCCCATCGAGGCATCAAACTCAATAACATTCTCGTGAGCAAAGGAGAAAAAGGGCGGCATCTCTACCTTGCCGACTTTGGACTCTCTCGATTGATAGGGACCGGGACGCTATTAACACGGACCTACAAGGCAGTTGCCGAGTCCTTGGGGATAGGCGATGAGATAGCAAAAGGGACCATAGACTCCGAAAAGGCCGCTCCTCTTCATCTCTCTTTTCTTCAGAGCTATCACTTTCTTGCTCCGGAACAAAAGCGTCTGGATACAGCCGTTTCTGTCGATGCAAAGGCCGACACCTATGCTTTCGGCGTGCTAGCCTACTACCTTTTGACGCGAGAATTTCCGGAAGGATGTTTCCCTATGCCTGCCAAATGGGAGGGGTTATTGCGCAGCTGTCTGCAGTCGGATCCTAACAATAGGCCCGGTCAACTTTTGGATGTTCTTGAAAAGCTGAAAGACCCAAGCCGGGGTGCCGTGCAACACAAGACAGCTGAGGAACTGTTGCAGCTGACCGGAGGAGGTATGGAGGTTGAACTCCAGGCTGTTCAAGCAGCGGAACAGACGCAGAAAGTGATTAGCAGCCAAAAAGGGGGGGGGGGCGCTTTAAAGCCCATCATTCATTCGACGCAGATTGAGCGGCCTCAACATGACCCCGATCCTGCTGCAGCGTTTCATGTCGATCAATCGGTCAAACACTATATCCCCGAGCGTAAAGAAGAGAAAAACATTCAACCCCTGCTCACGGATATGGTCATTATTCAAGGGGGTCATTTCTATCGCGGGAGTCGTGACGGCAATCGGGACGAGATGCCTTATCATCAAATTACCTTAGAAAGTTTTGCGATTGATATTCATCCTGTGACAAACGAACAATTTGTTCGTTTTCTCGATGCGATGGGGGGAGTCAAGGATAGCCATCATCGAGATATCATTCGTTTGAGAGATTCACGTATGAGAAGTTCGAAGGGGAAATTTTCTATTGAATCGGGTTATCTCAAGCATCCTGTTGTCGGTGTGACCTGGTACGGGGCTGCCGGTTATGCGAAATGGGTAGGCAAAAGGCTGCCCACAGAGGCCGAATGGGAAATTGCCGCTCGAGGGGGGATCGACAATGCTTATTTCCCTTATGGAGAGGACATCGAAAAGTCTCAAGCCAATTTCTTTAGCTCCGATACCCTTGCTGTGATGAGCTATGAGCACAACGGCTATGGACTCTATGACATGGCAGGTAATGTCTATGAGTGGTGTCATGATTGGTACGGGTACAACTATTACGAAACCTCAAGGCAAGAGCCTGTGAATCCCGCCGGCCCGCTCCAAGGGGTGTACCGCGTCCTTAGGGGGGGGTGTTGGAAAAGCGTCAAAGAGGATCTTCGATGCTCTCGAAGACACCGAAATAATCCGGGAACGGTTAACAGCACTTATGGGTTTCGCTGTGCTGCCGATGTTCAATAATATGCTATCTGTTTTATTCGTTTGCCTCGGGAACATTTGCCGCTCCCCTTGTGCCGAAGGAGTGTTGATGGATCTGGTTAAAAATGCCTCCTTGGAACAGGACGTTCATGTGGAAAGCTGCGGCCTCGGAGATTGGCATGAGGGGCAATTGCCTGATGAGAGGATGCGGCATGTCTGCAAAAAGAGAGGGCTTGTGCTGCAGAGCCGGGCGCAAGCATTCAAACCGGAGTTTTTCGACACCTTTGACTACATCTTAGCTGCAGATCATCAAATTGAGTATCAGCTGCATCGCTGGGCAAAACACCCCAACCATAAAGTCAAGATTCATTTATTTACAAAGTTTAGTTCCATTAACGCCAATCAAGAAATTCCCGACCCCTATTACGAGGAAATGGAGCAGTTTGATCGAGTGCTCGATATGATTAAAGATTCTTGTCAGGGAGTTCTTGAGGAGCTAAGGGGCAGGTTATTGCAATGAAGCTTTTATTATCTAAACCCAGAGGATTTTGTGCGGGTGTCGAAAGGGCCATCGATACAGTGGAAAAGGCGTTGGAATTGTGGGGGCCTCCAATTTATGTGAAACATGAAATTGTCCATAATCGTCATGTCGTGGAAGGTTTGAAGAGGAAAGGAGCGATTTTTGTCGAGGATCTCCGCGATGTTCCCAAAGGTTCGCGGCTCATCTACTCGGCCCATGGTGTTTCCCCCGCTGTCAGGCAGCAAGCCAAAGAGAGGCAGTTGATAGAAATCGACGCCACCTGCGGCCTGGTCACAAGGGTGCATTCTGCTGTCAAACGTTTTGCCGTTCGCGGATATCGGATTATTCTCATTGGACATAAAAATCACGTCGAAATTGTGGGAACGGCGGGAGAGGCTCCGGAGGTGACGACAATTGTCGAGTCGATTGAAGACGTTGCAGCGCTCTCATTTTCTCAAGAGGAAAAATTATTTTATATCACCCAGACTACCCTCAGCCTAGATGATGTCAAAGAGATCACAGAGGCTCTCTTGAGGAAATATCCGCATATTGAAACACTGCCCAGCTCGTCCATCTGTTATGCAACGACGAACCGGCAGATGGCATTGAAGGAAATTACGGATGCCACCGACCTTGTCCTCGTTGTTGGAGACTCTCAAAGCTCCAATTCCAATCGTTTGAGAGAGCTTGCGTGCAAAAGGGGCATTCCCGCTTATTTAATCAATAATGAAAGCGAAATCGATCCCTCTTGGCTGACAGGGGTTTTCACGATCGGCCTCACTGCAGGAGCTTCAACTCCGGAGAAGATCGTACAGGCCTGTATTGAGAGGCTCATTGCATTAGGTGTCGAAGAGGTCGAAGATGTTGAATTCACTAGAGAAGATGTGGTTTTCCAACTGCCGAAGCCCATTGTCAATGCAATGAGTTCCCGTTGAACCTTGGGGATAAGTTAGCCGTTATTAAGGGAACCCCATGGGCGAATTGTTAATGCGTTATGAGACCTTCAAACTGTAAAGGCTCGTTGCCTAATTCCATATTCAGTTTGACACACACCGTATGAGCTAGCAATTTTCTCCAAAATCGAGAAGCCT
>JBAUVX010000036.1:0-9743 GCA_049583465.1 Waddliaceae bacterium
CCTTTCTCTCTGTGCTCTCTGTGTCTCTGTGTTTTACACTAACAACCATGCTTTAAATGAGTGGTGAAACTAGTACCTGCGCATTATCAACCGAAATCGCAAAATCGCAATTCGCCCATGGCGTAAAGAAACCTAACATCTACATAAAGCTGAGAATGTAACAAAGTGTCGTCAGCTTGCGCGTCGAATTGGACAAAAAGGCCCGGAAATTTTAGAGTTTTCTTTAAAATTATTAGACATTGAGCTAGATGGAAAGTAGGAGACCGCGATCATCATGGATGTCAATCCTTTCTTGACAATAGATTTTGGGAACCTTGATTTTTTGGAGGAAATGCAAAAAACTTATCGAGAAAATTCCGGAGCTGTTGCCCCCTCTTGGCGCTCTTTCTTCGACCAATTGGAAGTGTATCAGCCAATGTCCTTGGGTGATGCACGCAGCCATCTTATCGATACTGCTCAGTTAGAGGGGAAGCGTATGAGGGGGCTGTCAGAGGAAGGAGTCGTATCGATAGGACGGGCGGAATCTGCCGGCTTGCGTGTGTACCATTTAATTCAAGCTTATCGAACGTATGGACATTTGATGGCCGACATCAACCCTATCGCAACACATCCGGTCGAGGAGCCCTGGCAGCTTCGCTTAGAAACTCTAGGCTTTCACACTGAAGAACTTCTGCAGCCCTTTCCCTCGAATGGACTCTTTGAAGAGCCCGCACAGCCCCTGCAGAACATTATCGAGGTTCTTAAGGACATTTACTGCAGGAAAATCGGTGTCGAATACATGGGAATTCAAGACCCCCAGCTGGAGCAGTGGCTGCAGCAGCATATTGAACCAAATAGGTTTAAAATCGATCTGAATATTGAACAAAAGAAGATGATTTTACAGCATCTCAATAAGTCAGAGCTTTTTGAGTCGTTTTTACACACGAAATATGTGGGACAAAAACGATTCTCTCTCGAAGGGGGAGAGACACTCATTCCCATTTTAGCCGCGGTGATCGAAACAGGATCCGGTTTGGGACTTGAAGAATTTGTCATCGGCATGGCCCATCGCGGACGGTTGAATGTCCTTTCAAACATTTTGAACAAGTCGTATTCTCAAGTGTTTTCGGAATTTGAAGAGGGGCATATTCCTCTTACCTTTGAAGGGAGCGGAGACGTCAAGTATCACAAAGGCTTTTCCTCTGTGATTCAAACGCATGGGGGGTCTTCTGTCAATGTGATCCTCAATCCCAATCCTAGCCATCTCGAGGCTGTCGATCCGGTTGTTCAAGGGCGCGTTGTTGCCCGGCAAGTCAAGAAGGATGATATTTCCCGTAAAGAAAGGATTGTGCCCATACTTGTCCATGGAGATGCGGCGATCGCGGGTCAAGGGGTTGTGTACGAGACGCTTCAGATGTATCGATTGAAGGGATACTCAGCGGGTGGGACCATCCATATCGTCATTAACAATCAAATTGGCTTCACGACATTGCCGAAAGATTATCTGTCTACTCATTATTGCAGCGATATCGCACGCACATTCTGCGCTCCGGTCTTTCATGTCAATGCCGAGGATCCGGAAGGGTGCGTGCATGCGACCAATCTTGCCGTTAAACTGCGGCAAAAATTCCATTGCGACGTGTTCATCGACCTCAACTGCTATCGAAAATATGGCCACAATGAGGCAGATGAACCCGCCTTTACTCAGCCTCTAGAGTATCAATTGATTCGTCAAAAAAAGCCTATCCGGGAGATCTATCGCGATGACTTGATTCATCAAGGGATTTTGGAGCGGCAAATGGCCGAAGCTCTTGAGGTTGAATTTAAAGAGGCCCTCCAAGCGGCTTTATCCGGAGCAAAGCTGGACAAAAGAGTTCCTGGCAAACTCCCGACGGAAGCTGAAAAAAAAGAGAGCGACTTCTTTGCACCGATAGAGACAGGGGTAGCCAAAGAGGTATTGAAAGAGGCGGCCGAACGCTTTTGCCATATTCCTGAAGGATTCACCATCCATCCTAAACTGCAGCGGCTCATTCAACATCGATTAGCCATGGCGCTGGAAGACAAGCCGATCGACTGGGGAATGGGGGAGACATTAGCATATGCTTCTCTACTGCGGGAGGGGATTCATGTCCGCCTTTCAGGGCAAGACACCTGTCGAGGAACTTTCAGCCACCGCCATGCCCTTTGGATGGATCAGGTGGCGGAAAGAGCCTATTATCCCCTCAAGCACCTTAAGAGAGGCCAGGGACGCTTCGATGTGTATAATTCCCCATTATCCGAGTATGCCGTTCTTGGATTCGAGTATGGCTATAGTTTAGGATTTCCGGAAGCATTGGTGATTTGGGAGGCGCAATTCGGCGATTTTTCCAATGGGGCTCAGGTGATCATCGATCAATTCATCACAACCGGAGAGCAAAAGTGGGGGCAGAAGAATGGAGTTGTTCTTTTCTTACCTCACGGATATGAAGGGCAGGGGCCGGAGCATTCCTCTGCAAGGATCGAAAGATTTTTAGCCCTGTCAGGGAACAATAACATCCAAGTTGTCTATCCCACCTTGCCCGCTCAGCTGTTTCATCTGTTGAGGCGGCAAGTATTAAAGCCAATGGATAAACCCTTGGTTGTTTTCACTCCGAAGGGTTTGCTGCGCCATCACGACTGCTGCAGTGCTCTTGAGGATTTTACCGTTGGTTCCTTTCAAGAGGTGATTGACGACTCCGTTCCTCCAAACGATGTTAAGCGGGTAGTCTTTTGCTCGGGCCGCATTTTTTTTGACCTCTCAGAAGAGAGAAAGCGAAAAAAAGTCCGAGATTTGGCCATCGTCAGAATCGAGCAAATCTATCCCTTAGACGAGAAAAAAATGCAGTCGATTATCAAAAAATATCAACATGCAGGGCAGTGGTTTTGGGTTCAAGAAGAGCCGGAAAATATGGGAGCATGGGAATTTATTCGCCATCATTTGCGCAAGTTATTGCCCGGAAGGTTAAGGCCGGTATATATTGGGCGGGAACGAAGTGCTTCAACAGCTGCGGGTTCTTTGGCCCTGCACAAAAGAGAGCATGGGGAGTTGCTGCTGGGATTATTTGGAGAAGATGATGAAACAAGAGATTAAAGTTCCCGCTATGGGTGAGTCGATAACAGAAGCGACGGTTGGGCAAATCCTCGCACCCACGGGCTCCCGCGTTGACATGGATGACGAAGTCTTGGAGTTAGAAACCGATAAAGTCAATCAGGTGCTTTATGCCCCCCAAGCAGGAGTGGTGACTTTGCATGTTGCCACAGACGATGTCGTCGCCATCGGGCACGTTGTTGGGGAGGTTGATAGCGCCGCAGAAGAAACCCAAAAGGAACCTCCTGCAGAGGCTTCTGCCAAGCCCGCTCCCGCTTCGGAACCGAAAGCTGTTGAGGAAACCCTCGCTAAGCCCGCGCAGGCTCCGAAACCTGTTGAGGAAGCACCAAAAGGAGTACGCCTATCCAAGGAAGCTTTTGTCCAAGAAATGCTGGCGCCGCCATCTGCTGCAGCACCGATAAAAGAGGAAACGCGGACAGGAGAAAGAAAGGAGACGAGAAAGCGGATGACGAAGATACGGCGTGTCATTGCCGGCCGCCTCGTCGAAGCGCAGCACACGACGGCTATGCTCGCCACATTTAATGAAGTGGACATGACTGAGGTCATCGCATTGCGCGCAAAATACAAAGAATCCTTTGAAAAAGATCATGGGGTAAAACTTGGATTCATGTCGTTTTTCGTCAAAGCAGCGGTGTCGGCATTGATGGCTTTCCCCGATGTCAACGGCTACATCGACGGAGAGGAAATCGTGCATCGTCACTACTACGACATCAGCATCGCTGTGGGAACGAAACGAGGGCTTGTTGTTCCCGTTGTCCGCAATTGCGATCGACGCTCGTTTGCAGACATTGAATCTGCCATTGCCGATTTTGCTCGGCATGCAAGAGAAGGAACGTTGTCCGTCGATGATTTGCAAGGAGGGGGATTTACGATCACAAATGGCGGTGTTTACGGTTCCCTGCTGTCGACGCCGATCCTCAATCCTCCGCAAAGCGCCATCCTTGGAATGCATAAAATCGAAAAACGGGCTGTCGTCGTTGATGATCAAATTGTGATCCGCCCCATGATGTATCTTGCTCTGAGCTATGATCACAGGATTATCGACGGAAAAGAGGCGGTGACCTTTCTCGTTCACGTGAAAGATTGTCTTGAAGACCCTGCACGGCTACTTCTGGGGGTATAAGCGATGTATGATCTTGCCGTCATTGGCGGAGGGCCGGGAGGCTATGTTGCGGCGATTCGTGCCGCTCAACTTGGGATGAAAGCCGTCCTCATTGAAAAAGAACGGGTGTTTGGCGGCACTTGCCTGCGCGTTGGCTGCATCCCTTCAAAAGCTTTGCTGCAATCCTCTGAACTCTACGCCCTCATCGTTCAAAAAGCTCAAGAGCATGGGATCCTGGTCAACGATGTGGACCTGCAATTGACAACAATGATGGAGAGGAAAAGTCAAATCGTCGAGGGTTTGGCCAAGGGGGTTGCGGGGCTCCTTAAACGGCATGGCATCGACACACATTGCGGGGCAGCCGCTTTTATTTCTCCCTACGCGGTCCAAGTGGGAGAGCAAAAGATTGAGGCTAAACACTGGATTCTTGCCACCGGATCAGAGCCGATGTCCCTCCCTTTTTTACCGATTGATGAATCGCGTGTGTTGTCTTCTACGGGTGCGTTGAGTTTATCAGCCATTCCCAAAAAGATGCTCGTCATTGGCGCCGGCGTCATTGGAGTTGAGTTGGCCTCGGTGTACAGCCGATTGGGTTCAGAGGTCACGGTGATTGAAATGCTCGACCATATTTGTCCCGGCATGGATAGAACCATCGGAAAATCTTTGCTTCATGTGTTAAGGAAACAGGGCATTGCCTTCCATTTGGGAGCTCGAGTGACTGAGGCGAAGATAAACCAAGATGCTATCGCACTCAGTGTCGACATTCCGGAAGGTGAGCTTCAGGAGTGGAGCGCCGATGCGGTTTTAGTTGCCATCGGCCGCCGCCCTTACAGCAAAGGGCTTGAGTTGGAAGCTGCGGGGATTTCTGCGACTGCCCAGGGGTTTGTGCCTGTGGATCAAAACTTTCGTACCGTTCAGCCCCATATTTTTGCGATTGGAGATCTCATTGAAGGGCCCATGTTGGCGCATCGAGCATCGGATGAGGGAGCGGCTGTTGCCGCATTCATTGCCGGAATCCACTGCAAAGTGAATTATATGGCTATTCCCAATGTCATCTACACATATCCTGAAGCAGCCGCGGTGGGGTTGACTGAAGAAGAAGCCAACAACCTCGGCTTGCCTATTCAAATAGGAATCTGCTCTTTGAAAGGGAATCCTCGGGCACACTGCAGCGGAGATACCGATGGGATGGTAAAGATCATCGGGGAAGAATCAACGGGCACACTCCTGGGCATGCATATCCTCGGCTCTCATGCCTCGGAAATGATTGGAGAAGGGGTGATGGCCATCGAAAAACGGGCAACCTTGCAGGAGCTGGGGAATGCACCCCATGCTCATCCTACACTATGCGAAGCCATCAAAGAGGCAGCCCTTCAGGCGCAGGGAAGGGCAATTCATTGATGGCGCAACAGCTCGCAGTATCGCAAAAAAACGATGAAAGGCAGGTGCAGAAAGATAGAGAAAAAGCGAAAGTTTTATCAACACCTCTTCAGCAGGTCAAAGAGGCAGCTCCTTTGGTGTTTTCTTGCCTCATCGGTGCGGTATTTTGGTTTCTTCCTACCCCGCAAGGGATGGAAATCAAGGGCTGGCATTTGTTGGCGATTTTTGCGGCGACTCTAACCGGTATTGTGACAAAAGCATTGCCGATGGGGGCGTGTGCGCTGTCTGCGTTGGCCGTGCTGACAGCGACAGGCACTCTTTCACTTTCACAGGCCCTAAGCGGATTCTCTCATCGGGTTGTCTGGCTTGTCTTTTTAGCATTTTTTGTGGCAAAGAGTTTTGTAAAAACGGGATTGGGAACACGCATTGCTTATTTTTTTGTTGGCGTCTTTGGAAGAAACAGTTTAGGCCTTAGCTATGGGATGACGATGACCGATCTCCTATTGGCTCCGGCAATCCCCAGCAATACAGCGAGAGCAGGAGGCATTCTTTATCCCATTATCCAATCTTTGGCTTTAGTTTTTGGAAGCAGCCCCGAGAAGAAAACACAGCGTCTGATCGGTGGATTTCTCATGACGTGCGCGTATCATAGCAATATCATCACGAGCGCCATGTTTTTAACCTCGATGGCAGCAAACCCCTTGATGGCGGAGCTTGCCGGGGAGATGGGCATAGAGATCAGCTGGGGTCTTTGGGCCCTTGCTGCAAGCGTTCCCGGAATGTTGGGTTTGCTGATTATTCCCTGGCTCGTGTACGTGCTATATCCTCCGGACATTAAGAAAACCCCTCAAGCGGCAGCCATCGCAAAGGGAAAACTTCACGAAATGGGAGCGATGCGCCGCGAAGAATGGATAACGTCGGCGATTTTTTTTCTCATGCTGCTGTTGTGGGTTTTTGGATCTTATCTAGGGATCGATAGCACAACGGCAGCACTTTGCGGAGTGACTCTTTTGCTGATCTTGGGAGTGATCAATTGGAATGATGTCAAGGAAGAGCAGTTGGCGTGGGATACGTTTTTTTGGTTTGCCTCTTTGATCATGATGGCCTCGTCTCTCAATCATCTTGGTGTCATTCATTGGATAGCAGCGCAAGTCCAAAGCTATGTTGAGGGGATGGAGTGGTGGTTTGCCTATCCTCTCCTTGTTTTAGGTTATTTTTACAGCCATTATTTTTTTGCAGGGACAACAGCTCACGTGAGTTCAATGTTTGCAGCGTTTATCGCTGTTGGGATCCTTGTCGGCATTCCTCCTTTAGTGATCACCTTGTCTTTGGCCTTCTGCAGTAGTTTATCGGCATGTACCACTCATTATGGAACAGGCCCGGGGCCTATTCTCTATGGATCCGGTTATGTCGATCTTGCCACATGGTGGAAGCTGGGAGGAATCATCGGCCTGGTTCATCTTGTGGTGTGGATAGGCATCGGGACAGCGTGGTGGAAATGGCTGGGTCTTTGGTAAAAAACGCATTTTCCGGCCAACGCCCGCGTAGAGTTTAAACTCGGGTTGTGCGGCAGCAGTTTTCCGCACAACCCGGGTTTTAATAGCCGTGGGAGGTACCGCAGCCGCAGGAAGAGCGCACATTGGGATTCGTCACCTTAAATCCTGAAGAACCATTCAGCCCTTTAACATCGACAAAATCAATTTCACTGCCAAGAAGACGTTCAACGTCGGCACGATTGATATGGATCTCAATTTCTTCGGAGACAAAGACCTCGTCATCGGGCAGGGGTTTTTCGGAATACTCGAGAGCATATTCAAAGCCATTGCAGCCTGCCATTTTTTCTGAAAATCTAAGGCCCCAGCCATGCTTGTTTTCTTCATCTAAAATTTCTAAATATTTTATTGCAGCTTTTTTTGTCAGCGTGATGGTAGCCGCGTCCGATTCTTCTTCTTCGAGGATGGCATTTAACTTTTCTACGAGTTGATCGATCTCTTTTTGCATCATCCCATGTCCCAGCATCCCGGCCTCGAGAGTTTCCCAGGTTGCCGCCTGACAACCCACACAATGCAGTCCCGCATGAGTCATTTCTTGGGCAAGGCGTTGAGCCTTCTGAGGATAATTGGTAAGGAGTTCCTCGATCGTCATTTGACGATGGATCTTGTTTTGCACCTGCTTGGCTTTGGATGGAGACATGGAAACCCTCTTTATGGATAAAAGTTAAAATGAGATGGTGACTTCGCCCTGCTTGATTTTACACTGGCATGCCAGTCTTTCATCACACGTTCCTTCACCAAGAAAATCTTCTTCTTCTTGTGTAGGGGTCGAGAGATTTTCTTTACCCTCTTTCACTTCGATGACACAGGTGCCGCAAACACCCTCTGTACATGCAAAGGGCACTCCCGCCTCTTCACAAACTTCCGCAATGGGAGAGCCGTCCGGGAGGTCGACCTGCTCATCGGTATTGTCGAACTTTAGTGTAGCCATAAAAACCGGAGCTTTTCGAAGGTTATACACCCTTAATTTTATGAAAAATCTCGTTAAAAAACAAGGAGATTCATATTACAAGCTAGGGATATCCATTTCCCCTTAGGGGGCTCTTAACAACTGCCGGGTGTTTACCGGAACGAGAGGACAAGAATAAAAGGATACAGCCAAAGAGAATAAAGGGGATGCTCAAATATTGCCCTGCGCTAAGAAATGACTCGTCAATGGTTTGGCTGTGTAAGGAAGACTTAACAAACTCAATCAAGAAGCGGGAACCAAAAACCAAGATCATAAAGAGGCCAATGATCGTTCCTTCTTTTAGGTTAGCGGAGTATCTTTTCCACAAAAGAAAGAGACTGACGCAAATTGAGAGATAAGCAATCGCTTCGTACAATTGCGTAGGATGGCGGGGAAGCGAGGGGCTTCCATCGGCAGGGTGTCCAAAGACAATAGCCCAAGGCAGCGTTGTGGGTGTGCCGATGATTTCTTGATTAATAAAGTTGCCTATTCGGATCCAAAAGGCCGCCATTGCTGCGGGAATGGAGGCGATATCGAGCAGAGAGACAACAGTCAATTCCGGAAATTGCCGGCGGATGGTTCTTTGGTAGAGAACTAATGCGATAATCACCCCCAAAGTTCCTCCGTGGCTGGCAAGCCCTCCTTCCCATATTTTCAGAATATCAAGAGGGTGTTGCTGAAAGTGCGGCCACCCATAGAAAAAAACGTGGCCTAAACGCGCGCCCGCAACAGTTCCGATCACGATAAACCACGTGAGTCGATCGACAAGTAAGAGGCAGATTTCACGCATTGTTTTGAGCCCTTTGGGAAAAAAATTTTCCAGGTCTTGGCGGGTAATGGTCAGTGTTGGATCTTTGATGGCGGCGGTTAACGTATCGAATACTTTGGCTTTAAGATCAGGATTTGGTGTTTGAGTAGCCGGAAGCGAGGCAATTGCAGACTTGAGATTTTTACACATCGGGTAGAGGGGATGCGTTGTTTGTACGAGAATGTGCTGCAGCTGCCTTATCAGGGAAGGCCAGCCGGCAACATCTCTTTCGGAGATTTGGCCGTTTTCTTCTAATTTACGTTGAATGATCGGAATGACCAGGAAAAAACTTACAACAAATCCAATGGCAAAACAGATTCCATACCAAGCCACGGGCCTATCAATGATAGGCATTGTAAAAGCGAATCGGTTAGGATCCCAAAAGATAAAGGCAAGAAGGAGTGTCATGATCATGACCCGGAATCTAAACTGAGGAAAAAATCGGAGTAGAGGGATTTGAACCCCCGACCTACTGCTCCCAAAGCAGCCGCGCTAGCCAAACTGCGCTATACTCCGCAAGGCAAACTATGCCATACAAGGGGTTATAGAAGAAAGAAAAAACAGCAGTAATTTCCCGTGTCCAATTGCGCCGGGCTTTGCAGGGCGAGTACTGCTCGGGAGTAGAGCTGGAAAACATCGTTCCAACAAGCTACATCGTTCTGATTTTACGCCATGGGCGAATTGCGATTTTGCGATTTCGGTTGATAATGCGCGGGTATTAGTTTCACCACTCATTTAAAGCATGGTTGTTAGTGTAAAACACAGAGACACAGAGAGCACAGAGAGAAAGGACGGGGGCAGTTCTAAGCTCAAAATCCGTTTATGATTCGATGAAGGCCATCAAC
>JBAUVX010000037.1:0-6291 GCA_049583465.1 Waddliaceae bacterium
TTGCGGGAGGTGATTTCAATAGATTTTTGATTCTAAGTGGGTTACAAAATCGAAGCTTGGTCTGTAGTCACCAATCGAGATTTTGTAATCCACTTAGAATTAAAAAGATGAAGAAATCGCCCGCGCAGCATGCGGAATGTGGGTTGAACCAAAAACTTTCGTTCATTTATCCGTTGTCCATAAATTGCAAGCGATAGAGCTTTTCGTAAATTCCTTTCCTTTTCATTAATTCTCGGTGGGTTCCAGCTTCTTCCGCAACTCCATGATGGAGAACGACAATTCTGTCGACATCTTGAATTGTCGAAAGACGGTGGGCAATGATGATCGCTGTTTTCTCATGCAAAATTTTCTTTAAATCGTCTCGGATGATTTTTTCTGTATGACTATCAATGTTTGCCGTGGCTTCATCTAAAAGTAAACAACTGCGTTGATGCGCGACAGCTCTCGCCAGTGAAACGAGCTGTTTTTCTCCGGCTGAAAGACTTTTCCCTCTTTCTGTCAGTTTGTATTGAAGACCCTCCGGACATCGATCGATCAATGGTCTTAGATTCACATAATCGACGACCCCTTCCAACCTTTCAGCGGTGATGTGAGGATGATCTAAACGAATGTTGTCGGCGAACGTCCCCGAAAAAATTTCAGGGTCTTGGAGAACAACGCTGAACTGACGTCGAAGAGCAGCAACAGAAAATGCTCGGATATCTATTCCGTTGATTTTTATCGACCCTCTTTGATGGTCATAATAGCGCAAAATGAGGTTCAACACTGTCGTTTTTCCTGCTCCCGTCACTCCCACCAGCGCAATGGCCTCTCCTTTTTTCACCGAAAACGTCAACCCCTTTAGTATCCAGTTCCCGTCTTTATAGGCAAACCAGACATTGTCAAAGGAAAGGCTGGTGATCGTGTCTAGCTCGGGCCCGTCAAGAGGACCGGGATTTTCTAGAGGGCGATCTAAGATGCCAAAAATCCTGACAGCTGCCGCCATCGCTGATTGCAGGACATTGTACCTCTCTGCTAAGTCTGCAAGGGGGCGAAACAGCATCAGCACATACAGGCTAAAGGCAAAAAACACCCCTCCCTCAAATCTTGCACCCAAAGGAGCTGCGAGAACCAACACGACAAAGACAAGGATTAAAGAAACACTTTGGATGAAATCAATGCCGGCAAAAAAGAGGGCAAAATAATGAATCGTTTCCACATTTGCCGTGCAATGATCTTCGTTTATTTCATCAAACTGCTCTCTTTCTAGTTTCTGCAGCCCAAAGCTTCTTACTGTTGCCAACCCCATCAAATGCTCTTGGACAAAAGCATTCATTGCTGTCACGATGCCGCGAATGTTGTCATAACACCGCCGCTGATTGATGCGGAAATGATTCGTCAGCAAAAAAACAACGGGAAGAACCCCGGCCAATACGAGCGCAACTCTCCAGTCCATGATGATCAATCCGATGAAAATACCGACGAAAAGAACCAGGCTGCCGAATAAAGGGACTACGCTTTCTGCAAACATCTGATGGATCTGTTCCACATCGTGGATCGTCCGCGTCATCAAAGTCCCCACAGCGTGGTTGTTGTAATACTCTATCGGCATTTGCTGGATGTGGTGGTATAACTCCGTGCGCAACGTATACAGCCCTCTCTGTCCAATCCAATTTTTTAACACCACAGTTGCCGTATCGAAACAGTAGGCAACGAGCAACAGGCCAATCAGCCCAAAACATTGATAAATGATCGGAATGAGCAGGGCCTGTCTTTGCAAGGCATCGAGAGAATAACTACTCAGAATGGCATGGGTTAAATCTTTGATGAAAAGGGGAACATAGGCTTCGATCCCTTTAGCCGCAATCAAAAGAACAACCGCCATGAGAAGCCCGAAGCGATAGGGTTTAAAATATCCCATTAAACGTCGAATAATGTTGACATCCGCACCCTTTTTCTCTTCTAATTGCTGCTCATAGTTCCGATGATAAAAAGGCCGTTTCACGTGTGTGCATTTCCTTGTCGCTGAAGTTCTGCTAATGCTGCGAAATGGCCTCGAGCAGCCATCAGCTCGTCCGGCGTTCCATCCTCGAGAACAGAGCCGCCGGAAAGATAGATCACACGGTCCATTTGTTCTAAAATCGAAATACGGTGCGTCACCAACAAGATGGTTTTCCCCCGAAAATTTTCTTTGATTGCACGAAAAATTTTGTTCTCTGTGTCAGCATCTACTGCAGAAAACACATCGTCTAATAAGAGAATGGACCGATTCACAAGGAAGGCACGGGCCATCGCTAAACGTTGTTTTTGCCCTCCGGATAACATCACCCCTCTTTCTCCAATCAAGGTCTCATATTGCTCGGGAAATTCTAATACCGTCTCATGAAAATCGGCGTACTGAGAGACAAGTTCAAGTTCTTTTACAGTTGCCTCGCGTCGTCCAAAGCGTACATTTTCCAAAATACTCTTTGAAAATAAAAAAGGGGCTTGTTCTACAGTGACGATTTGCCCGTGAAAAGCTTTGAGAGGATAGTCATGAATATCTCGATTATTGATGAGAATCATCCCTCTCGGTATTTCGTACTCTCGATTGAGCAGATGAAACACTGTCGATTTCCCGGCACCGATCGGCCCTGTTAATCCGACAAAACTCCCCCCCTCGATTTCTAAATTGATGTTCACAAGAGAGGGATGACTAGCCGTTGGATAGGTAAAGGTTAAACGGCGAAAGATGATATTCGCCCCGGGAGGGATGGTAAAATGAGAGGTTGGTCTATCTTGCACCTCAATGGGTTCTTCATAGATTTCCACAAGGCGATGATAGGCAGCCCGTCCTTTTTCATAAATGGGCAGGAGCCATCCTAACATGATGACAGGAAAAAAAATGTAGGATTGAATCCACATAAAAGAGACAAAATCCCCCGTTGTTAAGTCAATCCAAGCCTGTAAGATGATCACTCCCGAAAACAGAATAAAACAGGTTGTCGTCACTTTAGTCAAAAAATTAAAGGTAGGAAATAGGGAACCCTGAAGCCAAGATAAATGAAGATGCGTTTTCATTAGGTCAAAACTCAGGTCTTTAAACCTTTTCCACGCAGCCAGTTCAATGCCATAATTTTTGATGACGCGAATAGAAGAAAAATGTTCTTGAACCATATTACTCATTGCTGCCAGTGTCGCTTGGAGGCGTAATGCCATTTGGTAAATCCTGTCGCGGACTGCAAAGTTCATCAGTGGAATGACCAGCATAGGAATCAAGGAAAGGATCGCTAATGGGACGGAAATGATAAATAATGCCCAAAGTCCGGGAATCACAAGAGTGAGAAAAAATAACGGATACATGATGCCCGGCCCGAGCATATCGCGATAGGCGGAAATATCATTGGTCAACCTGCTGAGCAGACTCCCGACGCCATGTCGATCAAAAAATGCCATGGATTGAGACTGGATGCGGCGAAAAAGCTTAGCTCTGACCTCGACCTCTACTTCGCGGCTAACTGTGACAAAGATCATGCGCATCCAATACTTAAATATAGCAGAGATGGAGGCGGTAAGAAGGAGTAGGCAAGCCCAAGGCCAGACCGAGTCGCCGCTTCCCATGATCCATTCAAGGGCATCGCTAAGAAAACCTCCGGAAGGTGTAACGGAAGGATCGAGAGAATTAACCGCTTGACGGAAAACCAGCGGGTTGAGAACCAATAAAAGGTTAGCAAAGAGAAGGAGAACAAATCCTTTGAAAAACCTCCGTCGATAGCGAATCAGGATGACTCGCAAATTATCAAAGAGGCTCTTTTCCATCATCAGTGATGTGCGGAGATTAATTCAAAAAATTGCCAAAGACACGCACAATATCGTTATAAGTGAGAAAGAGAAAAAAAGCGATCAGCAAAATGGCGAAAAAGACCACAACTTTCTCGAGAGTTTTGGGTTTTACCCGCTTTCCCGTCACCATTTCAAAAAAGGACAGAAGGATTGTTCCTCCATCTAAGATGGGAATGGGCAGCAAATTGAGAATTCCTAAGTTGAGGCTTATTGCTCCTATCCAAAACACAGCCTCTTTGATGCTGACCATCGACGTCGTATGAACTACGTGAACGATGCCGACAGGCCCCGTAATGTATTTAGGGCTGATAGATCCGGAAAATAGCGCTTGCAAGGTACTCCAAATTTCATGAATGACATTTGAGAAAAGCGTGGTAGGCTTTGGATTATAGATAACTTTTTTATCTTGAGGACTGGGGAGGCCCAAAATTAATCGATTTTCCCTGTTTTCGAAGAAATTGAGCAAGTAGGCCCTTTTTTCAGGATCTTCTTCCTGTTCAATTTCTCTTTTTCTTTCCAAATTTTCAGCGGCTTGCCAAGCTTGGGCCTCTTCCGTCACGGCAAAATCGGACCGCATTGTGGGCACCACGGGATTCAATAGGTGCAAGTCTCCTAAAGATGTGATTCGTCTATTGGTTCCGATGCTTTTGGCCATTATTTCGAGTTGATCCCAGTCAATGTGTTGGTTAAAGCTTGCATCGGCCTCTTTTGAAGAAGGAGGTGTTTCTGTAATGTGCCGCCCCCTACGCTGAACAATGATGTTCACAGTTTTTCCCTGAAGCTCTCTTAAAATATCATAGGAAAAAGAAACCGGTATGCCTTGAACGGCGGCAATTTTATCTCCGGGGTTCAGGGGTTCTTCTAGTTCGGAGTAAAGCTGGACGGGAAATGCTTCTTCTTGGCTTTCTTTATCCACAAACCGGAGTACATTCTCAATCACTCCGTCGTAGGTGATATTATAAGGAATGGCATAGATGTTGTGAAACCCCTGTTCCTGGATACCCGCTTCATACTGCCAATCGATCATCTCTTCTCGAAACTCCGGATCCGGGCGAAGCTCTTGAACTAAAACGCGAGGAATACGACGAAGCAAAAGTTCTCCTCCGCGGTCAATGGTGACAAGGACTCTTCCGTCGTTGAGAAGTTCACTAAGCTGCTCATTGGAAAACACCAACTCTCCGTCAACCCAGAGAATGCGATCGCCATATTGAATGCCGCTATTTTGTAAAGGAGAGCCCGCAGACAGGGGATTTTCTACCCCGCCGGGTAGCCGATCGTAAATGACATAACTCGCTGATTGCAGCACTCCGGCGGTAAGGATATTCTTATCGTAAAAGTGCGGATGGGAATAGGCCTCAACGATATCGTCGAATGGAACCTTTTCGCCTGCTTTGTAATCGATCTTTACTCCCTTTACTTCGATCTCTCCCGCCCCTGCAATCATTGGAGCATACAGATGATCTTTAAAACTTTGGAAGGGGTAGTCATGATAGTCTGTGATCTCATCTCCGGGTCGAATTCCCGCAGCATAAAGTTCTGAGTGGGGATCGACCCAGCCAATTTTTTTCGTCAATTCCGAGAAGCTTTTTTCCCGTCCTCCACTAAACCACAGTAAAGAAAAGAGGATAAAGGCGAATAACAAATTGACAAAAGGCCCCATAAAGGCCACTTTGATCCGATCCAAGGGCTTTTTTCCGAAAAAACCGTCGGGAATTTGATAGGGATCGGTTCTCTCATCGGTTTCTGTCCCTGCAATTTTCACATACCCCCCAAAGGGAAGCCAGCCGATTTGCCATTTCACTCCTTTTCGCATCCAAGAGTAGATGGGTTTGCCAAACCCGATCGCAAACGTTTCGACACGCATGCCTACTCTTCTCGCCATCCAGTAATGGCCGAGTTCATGAATAAAAATCAGAAAGCTAAGGCCTAAAATGGCAAAAATCACATAAATCGCGCTGAGAATCATGACTTACTGCTGTTGCTTTTTGGAAATTTTTTTAGGTTTGGCCCTTGGGATCCACATATTAATGCTAGTATGCCATAAGAGGCGCTATATTCGCAAGCTTCCTAGCACCCGTCCAGCAATTCTCAACCAGTATAATTTCACCATAACCGGGAAACGCGTCATTTTTTCAGGACAGCAATTTTCGTCCGGTTCCGCTGACGCAAATCCGGTTCTTTTGTAATCCTCTATCAATTCACGCCATGGGCGAATTGCGATTTTGCGATTTCGGTTGATAATGCGCAGGTACTAGTTTTCACCACTCATTTAAAGCATGGTTGTTAGTGTAAAACACAGAGACACAGAGAGCACAGAGAGAAAGGACGGGGGCAGTTCTAAGCTCAAAATCCGTTTATGATTCCATGAAGGCCATCAACCAACTTTTCCTCATGAAAGTTAATCAGTAATCCAACCTGTAAATTTAGCAATCGCAAATGCGAAAGGGTCTGAGCCTTATCAACAGGATGCACTGCAGTTTTAGCTTTCAG
>JBAUVX010000038.1:0-2095 GCA_049583465.1 Waddliaceae bacterium
CCCAAAATTTTACCGAAGTCCAATGCATGCGTGGTCACTAGAAAAAAACGCAGAAAACCTGTCTTAAGAAATTAATTTTCAGCAATTTGCATACTTTTATCGCCTCTAAAATCTGCGGAACTTCCGATTTAATATCCCAGATGTGCGCGTAAAAATGAAAAGGCTTTACCCGTGAAAATTTTTATGGTTGGGTGCTAGTGCTAGACGATGCTAAAATCGTTGAACGCCCTGATAGGCTTCCTAAATTCCGTTGCAATCGAATCCACATAGCCCGGTCCGGAATCTGATTGCAACAGTTCTACCAATGTATTCAGTTCTTTCTTTGTTCCTTGTGCGAAAATTTCTACAGTACCGTCTGTCTTGTTTTTCACCGTTCCTCTGAGCCCCAATTTCTCGGCATACTTTCTAGTCGTCGCTCTAAAAAAAACTCCCTGAACGCGTCCATGCACAATTGCGTGCATTTCCATCACTTGATTTAATGATTCATCATCCATACCTCTCTCCCCTCTTTTGATCAAAGAAAATTCGGTGAGGATTGCTTATCGCAGGTTGTGCTCGTCGCGGATTGCGGCCTATTTTTCCTACGTCGAATCTCAAAATATTTTCAACAATTGGGAGACGGGAGCTTTGGCGCAGCCGAAATACCGACTCTTGTACTTGATACCTTAATGTTCTTTGTAAACTTTTTGCAAGACTTATACACATTCAAACCCTGGTTGTGCGGAAAATCTCTCGCAGAACGTGAAAACGGGTGGTAAGCTTTTTAAAAACAGGCTGAAAATTGACTCTTTGTCAAGGGGACTGCTTTTAAACAGATTGTCGGCCATTTTTGCATTATTTGAGAGCAAACTTTTGTTTAAAAAATAAATCACAAGATTAATAATATGGAGCCTCTTGATCGTTCAATCCCGGCGCTTTGTCGCCGCTGAAATCCCAATTCTTGAATTTGAATGTGTATATGCTCCCGGTTGAATTGTCAGGAATAGAAGAGCATGAAAATGATCCCTTTCACAACATATTCCAAAACACCGAGGAACAAAAATCCCACAATAGGGCTGAAATCAATCATTCCCAGGGGAGGGATGAATCGCCTAAAAAAATTGAAGTAAGGATCAGTATAGTAGGCAATGAATCGCATAAATTGATATTGTTGAAGCTCAGGCAGCCACGAACTCAAGATCCTAACAAACAGCATGAGCATGTAAACCAAAAACAATCGATCAATAATGACAAGAAGCACGTGTTCACCCAATGCTCATTGTTTTGAAATTGCAACCCGGGTTGTGTGGAAAACTCGGGTTTGAAACATACAAAAACATACATAGTGTAAAAAATTAGCCGATTTTTGTCTGTGGAAAAATTTCCGATGAAAAATTTCCGACAATCTGTCGATCTCGAAACCGCTTATCAGCTTGACCATGAACTGGATAATACGTTTTAGCCGTCATCCCCTTTCTATGAATAGTGAATAGTTGATTTACTGCGACTTAAATCTTTGGCAATCCGGCTGATGGAGTGCCCCTCTTTTAAAAGGTAGCGAATTCTCAGCCTTTCATGGTATGATAATCTTGTATACTTAGACGTGGTCTGCTCCCCTGTTTATGTCAAATTCCATTTGGAACAGATTATGGCTTTTTTTTCTACTATTGCCGTTCGGCTAGATTCTTGAACTTACATTTGCGGATAGGTTCAAGTTATGATAACAAAAATAATGATCTGTAATCCTTAGCTGTTCAAAAAAATAACTCTAAGCTCGACTTTGCAAAATTTTTCTGCAGTGAAGGGCTTCATCCAGCTAAATGAATTTCTCAGGAAGGATAGTGAATACCCATCCTTTTTTATTTGTCATCAACTTTTTCTTGCTGTGGAAAAAAACAATCTTTTTTGAAATGTATCGCCCCCAATTTTTTGAACACTTTTTTGGCTTAATTTCAAAATTTCTTCGAACATGTTTTCTGTAAATATTTTATTTATCCCACATTCCGCATGTTGCGGGAGGTGATTTCAATAGATTTTTGATTCTAAGTGGGTTACAAAATCGAAGCTTGGTCTGTAGTCACCAATCGAGATTTTGTAATCCACTTAGAATTAAAAA
>JBAUVX010000039.1:0-1552 GCA_049583465.1 Waddliaceae bacterium
AACCCACATTCCGCATGTTGCGCGGGCGATTTCTTCATCTTTTTAATTCTAAGTGGATTACAAAATCTCGATTGGTGACTACAGACCAAGCTTCGATTTTTTAACCCACTTAGAATCAAAAATCTATTGAAATCACCTCCCGCAACATGCGGAATGTGGGTTAAAAAAATAATTTCCATTTTTTTGCAAAAATAAATTTTACATGATATAATAATAATTACTAAATTTATATAATTTATATTAAAAATTTATTTTTTCATTTAATAGGTTTTGTTTCTTTCGTGCACTTATTGGTTTTCGTCGAGCCGATAATCCAATTAACTTAAAGCACTTTAGGCAAAAACCTGAACATAAGCTAAAAAGAGGTAATCAAATGGATATACAACCGGGGGGATTACCCAAGCCTCCATGGCTACAAACAGATTCAAGCCAACAGAAAAAGCCTACAACAGACGGGGGTCGCGTGGGTCAAGCATTCCGTGGTCAAAGAATCACAAATCAGGCTCAAATGCCAACAGGGACAGCGGGTATTAGAAGGATGAGTATTTTGGGGAATAATACCTTACAGAGAAATGAGCAGTTAGGTAGTAATGCAAGTTTGAAAAACCGTGCAAAACCTCAACCTTCCACAGGGAGGCCCCCCAGATGGCTACATGGCGAGAAAAAAATGCAAAATCCTTCGCAGGTAACAAGAAGTGCTGGACTGCCTCGACCACCTGAAAAGATCGGCCACCGCCCTCCCAGTACTGACATGGTAAAAGATATACAGGAAAGCTTGATAAAGAAACTGGAAAAAGATCAGGATCTTTCCAAAGATGAATGTCTATTCGCGATGCACGAAATTACTCTTCTGAGCAAAGCAGGAGTCAAAACGATAACGAAAACGAAGAAAAAAGGGTTTTGGGCAAAAAAACCTGAAAGCCTCTCACTTTCCGATGCGATGATCAAGATTTGCTCGACAAAAGCAGGAAAAGAGGCACTAAAGAATAAAGATTTAAAGTTTCAGGGTAAAATCCGTGGATACATGGAAACTTCAGGCAGGAAAGTTTTTGAAAAAAATCTAAAAAAGGATTGGATGGCAGCGGTTCAAGGTTTTAATCGAGCAAAAAATAACGCGAACGACGTGAAAGGATTTCTTAAATCATTTGACACAAGAGTAAATCAAGCCGCGAAATTGAACGCCCTTTGCAAAGGAGTGAAGAGATCAACAAAAAGAGAATTAATTAATGAGTTTTATCAACAGAGAAAACCAGAGCGCATTGATAGGTTTTTAGCCTCTCCCAAGGTAGTGACGAAAGCTAAACTGAGCCGTTATGAAGTGGAAAAACAGAAACATCAACCTTTTATAGATTCGTTAAATAAATCTTTAGCTGAAGATGGGATTAAATTATTTAGCAAGCTACGAAAAGCAGGAGAGATCGATGTAGCCGATGAAAAAATATTAACAGAGGGATGGAAAGAAGTAAGGGACTCTTCGGAGGAATTCTCTAAAATGTTAGACACCGAAAATCCTGTCAAAGGAGTTTTGACTGCTTTTTCTCCCAACCATATT
>JBAUVX010000040.1:0-5576 GCA_049583465.1 Waddliaceae bacterium
AGCGTCATACCTAACTTCAATAGAGAGTAAAAAATGCCCTTTTCTACTTCATTAAGTTGTTGGCCTTGTGCTTGCCCTTGAACGTAGGACAAAATATCGTTGAATTGCTTTTTTGCTTGTGTTATAAGTTGTTCCATAATACTCCGGTGTATGTGTGGGTTTTTTCAAAAAACATCTTACACTCGGAGTACTTTTTTATCCTACTTTTTTTACCTTTTTCTCCTCACAACTGTTTGGCTATACACCCTTGGAAAGGTCTTAATTAAATGGCTTGAAGATCTTGCAAACCAGGAGGGTTACGATCAAATAGGAATCGGAGTTGGGTTATATCGAGACTATGGACCAGCGCAAAAGCTTTACTTTCAATTAGGATACGTCCCTGATGGCAATGGTATTACTTACAAAGACCAACCCACTGTTCCCGGACAAGCTTATCCACTAGATGATGATCTTATCCTTTGGCTCATGAAACCCCTACGGATAGAAAAGTTCCATGGCTAAAATGCATGAAAATGAATTTCATATTGATGAAGCACTGGTTCAACGATTACTTGCAAAGCAATTTCCCTCTTGGGCTAATCTGCCTCTGAAATCAGTACTCTCTGCTGGAACAGACAATGCTCTCTACCGACTTGGCAACGAAATGGTGGTTCGACTGCCTCGTATTGGATGGGCAGTAGGTGCTATAGAAAAAGAATGCGAATGGTTGCCAAAACTTGCTCCCTTCTTGCCATTTTCTATCCCTACTCCACTTGGTAAAGGTGTTCCATCAGAAGAGTATCCGTGGCCCTGGTCAATTTATAGATGGCTTGAAGGTAGCAATCCGATTGTAGGGCAGATTCCTGATCCTGTTTTACTGACTAATGATTTGGTGGCCTTTATTCAAGCATTGCACAAGATCAACCTTTCAAATGGCCCCATCTCTAATCGTGGTGTTCCCTTAGAAAAGCAAGACATTGAGACCCGTAAAGCTCTAAGGCAGTTGGAAGGAATGATTGATGTCCCAACTGTAACTGCCATCTGGGAAATAGCCTTACAAGCATCAACGTTATCTAAACCACCTGTATGGGTGCATGGTGATTTATCCCCCGGCAACCTCCTCATTCAACATGGAAGACTTAGCGCAGTTATTGATTTTGGGATTTTGGGTGTTGGAGATCCTTCCTGCGACTTGATTATTGCATGGAATCTTTTGCCAGCTCATATGAGAAATCACTTTCGCAATGCCTTAGCAGTAGATGACGCAACTTGGGAACGGGGTCGTGGCTGGGCGTTGTCTAATGCTCTCATAGCACTCCCATACTATAAAGATACAAACCCAGTCCTAGCAAATAATGCACGACATGTAATTCAGGAAGTTATCAATGAGAATCGCAAAAGCTTGAGCTTTCACTTTGAGCCAGCAAACTCCTCTCAAAGAGCCTTGCTGCATCAGTGGTTTGAAAAGCAACACATTAAGGAATGGATGCATGGTGTTGGACTACAAAACACTTTAAATGGCCTAGAAAAATTCTTTCAAAGCACATCCACCACCACCTATTGGGTAGGTTATGATAAAGATATCCCTTTTGCTTTTTTGATCACCTCACCCGAAGGAAATGATGCGACCACTTTAGATTTATTCATTTGTGATCTGAATTATTTGGGAAAAGGGATTGCTGCGTCAATGATCCGAGAGTTTTTAATCACCCACTTTGCAAATATGAAGAAGGTTCTGATAGATCCTGAAGCAACCAATAAAAGAGCCATCCACGTGTACCAAAAAGTGGGCTTCAAGATTGTTGGGGAGTTTATTGCAAGCTGGCATCCAGTGCCTCACTATCAAATGGAATTATACATGAAGGATTTATTAGACTTCTTTCGAAACTCATTGGGTTAGCTCCAAATTGTAAATTCCGGCGATTAAGTTGAAGCGAAGCGCAAATCTTTTCCGCCTATTGCGGTAGCGATCGGCAATGATCTTAAACCGCTTCAGGCTCCCAATAACGTTTTCATTGAGAACCCTCTCACTAGAAAGCTGTCGATTTTTTGCTTTGTCCTCTTTTGTCAATGGACTTTTTTTGCTTCTTTTTTTAGGCATTTGTGTCTTAGCATGAATCTTTTGAAGTCCCTGATACCCGCTATCAGTCACAACATCTATAGATGGGTGTAGCTGTGTTTTTGACTCCTTGAATAACCTGAAGTCATGCCGCTTGCCGTTTGCAAACGCCGTGCAGATAATTCGTTGACTCTTCTTGTCTACAATGAGCTGGCTCTTCAACGTATGCCGCTTCTTCTTCCCTGAGTAAAAGTATTTTTGCTTTTTTTTTTGGTCTTTCAATAGGCGTTTCCGTTGCATCGACTAAAATTACATTATATTCAACATCGCTCTTTAAGAGCGCTTTACGTCCCGGTAAAGCAAAATCCGGATGCTTGATTAAGGTGTCTTCAACCCATTTTACTGTTTTGTAGGCAGTACTCTCACTGACTCCATAACTTTGGCTCACGTGAAAATATGTCCGATATTCCCGGATATATTCCAAAGACATTAACAGCATATTTTCTATTCTTATTTTATTCTTTCTGCCTCCATTAACCTTTTTATCATTGCTAGATTGTTCCAAAATTGATTTCATTTTTGAAAATGTAGTTCTTTTAACGCCTGTTAAGCGACGAAATTTTTCATCGTCTAGGTCCTTTAGCATTTCGAATTTCATCATACCCCCTCACTTTTGGAGGGGATAATAGGCTAAAAAATTTAGTTTCGAAAGAAGTCTATTAACACATTTTTCAAATTAACTATCAATATTTTCAGCCTTTTTTAAATTGATCCACTCCAAAGATGCTTGCATTGCCTTGGGGTCACATACGACGTTCAAATGCTTGATTCCATCAATGACTTGTAGAGATTGATCGGTAGTCTGCATAATCTCAGGATACTTAGCAGGGTCATTTGCCTCATCTTCAGCTCCAATTAAAACTAAAGCCTTCTTTTCTATGGCACGAATATCGGCCTGATAGGGGTGACGAGGATGATACGAAGTATTTAACCTAAAAGAATAAGAGAGAGTTTCTGTTCCATCGCATTCTTCTTTTGGTTTGTTAAAAGAGATGACTTTTAGGTGATTTAACCATCTTATTCCAAGCGCATTAAGAAACAAACAACACAGAAGTTTAAACAAATGTACATTCGCCCATCCTCCAGCTGTTCCTTGCCGCATAGTTGGAGCTCTTGGAATAGCGGGAGATAAAAGTACATACCCGTGAATTGGTATATTGTGATTTCCTCCTGCAAAGCGAATCGCCAAACCTCCTCCACTAGAATGACCAAGAAGAAAGATCTTTTTGTGTTGCAGCTGCATACGCTGAATCAAATCCACAAGATCATCCTCTAATTGTCCAATGTAGGCACAATCACCTCGAGTAGAGCCAGACATGTAATGCCCCCGAATATTCGGAACATACACTTGCCCCACTCCACGAGAACTTAAATAGGATGCAAGAGGATGGAGATATTCTCCATGAGCACTTGAGCCATGTAAAAGAATACAAACAACATCCCTGCAAGGACTATCATAAAACCGATAACTTAAAGAAGATCCATCTCTCGCATTAAAGTGCGAAAGATTGGGTGTCTCTGGATAACGGGTTTTGATAGACTTGAAATCAAATACGCTTGTCATACGTCAAAACTCCTATTTTAGGGGGATGTAAAGCTCAGTAACAAGCTTTGCTGGTTCTGTTCTGACGTGTTCCATATTAAAATACTCACAAAAGACAGCTCTTGATTCATCGCAAATCTCTTTAGAATCAGGCAACCATTTCAAAAATATTCGATTGAACGCTTCTTCCAAACCATCATAGGAACCATGATGAGTAAAGATCGCATACTTGCCTCCTTTTAACATCTGGTGGCCTACTTCACCTTTTTCTTTGCTGCCTTTGGGGACAAAAATAGCAGCATCATAGCGCAGCTTATCCTCGCTTGTTACCTGTGGGTCATCATGGGAAATGCCAAAATAGCGCATTTTAGAACGATCCAGATGATTTTCATTGATGAACCCGATCATAGCTTGCCAAGCTGTCCAAGGAGATTGAGTATAATTTCCGTACCTCCTTACAAAAAGTAAGTTCAAATCGGGAAGAGATTTTTCAATTTTATCTGGTTTGATCATGGGTAATTCCTTAAGTTTTTGAGTCATTGTGTTTACAGCAGAGTTTAGGGATCGATAATTCTTTGGCGACGAACCCATAAACTGCTTAAAAGCTCTAGTAAAAGCCGATAGCGTCTCAAAACTTGCATCCAATGCAATCGCAGTAACTGGTTGCTCCGTATAGCGCAACTTTCCTGCTGCTGTTTGCATTCTCAAGCGTTTGATATAACCATGGACCGTCTCCCCAACAATTGCTTGGAAAATACGATGAAAATGAAAGGGAGAGTAACAGGCAATTTTAGCCAGTCTCTCCAAAGTGAAATCTTCATCAATATTTTCTTCGATGTAGATCAGCACCTTCAATGTTCGTCTCACATATTCTTCTTCTTGATCCATCATGACTTCTACTTTAGCTTTTACCCATAAAGGTACCCTATTCTTAGAAAATGAAACTTTCCCATTTTTGCGATTTTATCGATTTACGAATTGAAATTTAAAAATTTAACTTAAACTACATAATTATTAATGTGTTAATAATAACACGTATCACTTTTTCTCTTATCAAATAACTTTTGGATAAGGTTCGCCATTTCCTTAATATTCAGAAAATAGAAAAAGTTCAATGGTTCTATCTTTCTGTCGATTATATCATGGCATGCTAGTGGCACAGTGACATCTTATTTATGCCATTTGACAACAACTTTCTTCAATTGACTTCAACACTTAAGTATTTGTATGATAGTGATGTAAACAGTTGATCAGAGATGATCAGTGTGGGAAATAGGCGGACTCATAACCCGTCGGTCGCCGGTTCAAGTCCAGCTTGCCCCATCCTTTCACAATACATTCTGAGAGGGTTTTTGCTTATTACGCAATCGATACAAAAACCCAAGTTTACGCAATCAACCAGAAAAAGGCAGCGCTATTCAGCAATAATAGTCTGCCCTAACCGTTCTGTTGAAGACCATTCATTCCTTATCGAAAAATTCAGAAACCCCTTACGCAAGGTACTGCCAAAACTGACGAAACAGGCTGCGGAATTCCGCAATTTAGCCTCAATTCAGTGCAAAATCTTTTCTAAAATGCGTAAAAAGTGCGTAATTTCACACAAAATTACCGTAAATCCACAAAATTATGCAGTTGCTTTCCTTGAATGGATGCAGGATCCAAACAATATTTGGTATGAGGATTTCTGTTTGGAAAGAGGATATGATCCCAATTTATTGGCTCTGTGAGCGCGAACGTTATTCCAGATCGATGATAAGCGAATCAACCTTCTTGAATATTACGAAAACTCCGGTGAATCTCTTCCTTTTTACGTCGCATGGTTAAAAGAGAAAGGCTACCAGCAGTTCCCGTTGGAATAGATAAAGCATGAAATTCTACAAAATATTTTTTTTGTAAGAATATGGACAAAAGGAATTCCATAGCTTTGTATCGAAA
>JBAUVX010000041.1:0-8261 GCA_049583465.1 Waddliaceae bacterium
TTTACCGCCCTTTCTCATACCCGGCAACTCACCTACTTGAGAAGTATGCTGAGTTGCCGGGCATGAGAAATGACGGCAAAACCTGCTCAAAATCGCCTGTTTTCTGACTTTGTAGACACCCTCTAAGGCGCGAACGGCAGCATTTTTTTTGTGCTTTTTTATTCTTTACAAAAAATATCCCTCCGTGACATCATCTTTAATAGAATTTTTATCTATCAAGGAACAAATAACAATAAAGATATGGCTAGATATACAGGGAATAAAAACAGAGTAGCCCGCCGTTTTGGGGTGAATATTTTTGGTCGTGCTCGAAATCCTTTGTTGCATAAACCAAACCCCCCGGGAGTTCATGGGGCGCGTCGCCGAAAAAAATCGGATTATGGATTGCAGCTGGAAGAAAAGCAGAAACTTAAAGCGATCTACGGCATGTTAAGTGAGCGGCAGCTCTCGAATTATTACAAACAGGCGCTTCGATTATCGGGAAATACCGCCCAACATTTTGCTCAAATGCTCGAATGCCGGCTTGATACGATCGTGTATCGTTTGAAGTTTGCCGGTACAATTTTTGCAGCCCACCAGCTTGTTTCCCATGGACATATTACGGTGGACGGGAAAAAGGTGGATCGACGTTCCTTTCAGGTCCGTCCGGGAATGGTGATTGGCATCAAAGAAAAATCCCGTAAAAGCAAAAGCATTAATGAGTCGTTAGAAAATCGTGTTCGCGAAGTTCCCGAGTATCTGACTTTAGACAGAGCCAGCTATGCCGGACAGCTTGTTGCGTTGCCAACAATTGAACAGCTTCCTTGGCCTATAGAAATCAATCTCCCGGAAGTGTGTGATTTCTTAGCTCACACGACTTAAGCTTATTATTCGGGTGTGAAGATCATTCTATCAACTTAAATACAAGGCGGGAAGCTCTCCAATCTCATGAGCACTGCTAAGAAATCTCAAACTTTGTTAATTGGAGCACATGCCTCAGCCGCCGGGGGTGTACACAACGCGCTATTGCAGGGAAAAGAGATCGGGGCGACGACCATTCAACTGTTTACAAGCAATCAGAAGCAATGGAAAGGGCGGGTGTTGACTCAGGAAGCCATCGATCTATGGCAGCAAACGCTTGAAGAAACAGGGCTCAAAACGATCATGAGTCATGATAGTTATCTGATCAACTTAGGAGCACCGGATAGCGAAGTTCTGCAGAAGAGCCGTAAAGCGTTTAGAGAAGAAATCGAACGTTGTATTCAACTGGGGATTGCTTACCTAAATTTCCATCCGGGAGCTGCCATCGATGATGATCCGCAACGATGCTTAGATCGCATTGCCGAAAGTTTGCTGCAAGTCGAAGACATCGTTTCAGGAGGTCCTACTTGCCTCTTGCTTGAAACAACAGCAGGGCAGGGATCGACAGTGGGGCATCGTTTTGAGCATTTAGACTATATCATCCAAAAGGTCAAAGACCGACTCCCTATCGGCGTCTGTGTTGATACCTGTCATATTTTTGCTGCCGGGTATGACATTCGCGACCCGAAAGGTTGGGATGCCGTCCTTAAAGAATTCGACCAAATCATTGGCCTCCGGTATTTAAAGGGTTTTCACCTTAACGACTCAAAAAAAGAATTGGGATCTCGTCGAGACAGGCATGAGGCGTTGGGAGAAGGAGAAATTGGGATAGAGAGCTTTAAAATCCTCATGCGCGATCCGCGCACAAGAGAAATTCCCAAATATCTGGAAACTCCGGGGGGCTCTCCTCTTTGGGTAAAAGAGATTCACATGCTGCGGGAATTTGCAGAAAGCAAAGAAAGCTCGACAAAGTATGCGCACAAAAATTAGCCAGATCAAATATCCTTCCAAAGGAGTGAAATCACTCGTCGGCACGGAAGCGACAATCAAAGGATGGGTAAGAACCCTTAGGGAAAAGAAATCCTTTGCATTTATTGAAGTCAACGACGGGTCGACATTGTCGAATTTTCAGATCATTGGCAATCCCGATCTGGCAAACTACCAGCAAACGATAGCGCATCTATCCACCGGGGTTTCGGTGGTGGTCACGGGAACCATTGTGGAAAGTCCCGGCGAGGGGCAAGATCTTGAAATGCAGGCAAAACAGATTACGATTGTAGGAAAGTGCGACCCCGAGACCTATCCTTTGCAGAAAAAGCGGCACTCTTTGGAGTTTTTGCGCACCATTGCCCATCTAAGGCCAAGAACAAACACTTTGGGTGCTATTGCGAGAATACGGAGCCGATTAGCTTATGCCACCCACCAGTTCTTTCAAAACAAGGGGTTCCTTTACTTGCAAACACCGATCATTACAGCCTCTGACTGTGAAGGTGCAGGAGAACTATTTCGTGTCACGACTCTAGATCCTCAACATATTCCTCTTGACGGCAGGGGCAAGGTCGACTATGAAAAAGATTTTTTTGAACGCCCCACCTATCTGACCGTTTCAGGCCAGTTAAATGGAGAAATCTTTGCCTGTGCATTATCGGATATTTATACTTTTGGGCCAACTTTCCGTGCTGAAAATTCCAATACGTCCCGTCATTTGGCAGAATTTTGGATGGTCGAGCCCGAAATGGCCTTTGCCGATCTGCAAGATGGAATGGATAATGCTGAAGAGTATATCAAATACATTTTCAATGATATCATGAATCACTGCCGGGAAGATTTGGAATTTTTTACCAAAAATGTTTCAAAAAATCTTCTTAAGAGAATGCAGCTGATCATCGATACCCCTTTTGAAAGGGCTTCTTACACCTATGCGATCAGGATTTTAGAAAAGTCGGGAAAAAAATTCGAGTATCCTGTCAATTGGGGGAGTGATCTTCATAGTGAACACGAGCGTTACCTGACGGAAGAGTATTTTGCCAAACCGGTCATCATTACCGATTTCCCCAAGAAAATTAAGCCTTTTTATATGAGGGTCAACGATGATGACAAAACTGTTGCCAATATGGATATGCTCGTTCCAAAAATCGGCGAAGTCATTGGAGGCAGCCAACGGGAAGAACGTCTTGATGTCCTAACGAAGCGCATGGATGCTTTAGGGCTCAATCGAGATGACTACTGGTGGTATTTGGAACTTAGAGAATATGGTTCTGTTCCCCATACAGGCTATGGAGCCGGATTTGAACGTCTCGTGCAATTTGCGACTGCTACCGACAATATTCGCGATGCCATAGCCTTTCCTCGCTATCCGGGTAAAGCAGAATTTTAAATCCGGGTTTTAAGTGAATATTAATCGGGTTGTCGGTGCGATTTTATTGATTGCAGGATCTTGCATGGGGGCAGGGATGCTGGGATTGCCCATCGTCTTTGCTGTTGCAGGTTTTTTTCCTTCCTTAGTGATTTTGTTCGGTTGCTGGCTGTTGCTGGTTGCTTTAGGTTTTCTTTTCATTGAAGTCAATCTCTGGTTTTCTGAAGAGGTCAGCATCGTGACGATGGCTGAAAAGACTCTAGGCAAGTGGGGAAAGCGTGTTGGAGGGAGCCTTTTCGCCCTTCACTTATACCTGTTGATGGTAGTCTATCTTATAGGAAGCGGGCAGCTGGTGTCGGAATTTTTTTTGAAAACGGCGTCGCTTTCTCTGTCGGAGGGATGGAGTCGATTGATTGTCACCCTTGTTTTTGGGGCATTTCTGTACCTGGGAATGGAATCGGTGGATTACCTAAATCGCTTTCTGATTGCCGGTTTTTGCACCACCTATGGGATCATGGTTGCCATGGGATGGAAGCATGTGAATAGCTATCACTATTCTTTTCGCTTGGACTGGATGGCAGTCATGTATAGCATTCCCACAATCGCTGCTTGTTTTGGCTGTCAAAACATCCTTCCGAGTCTTACAGCCTATCTCAACCGTGATGCCCTGCGATTGCGTTTTGCTGTGGTCGTTGGAACTGCAATTCCTTTAGTGGTCTATCTGATTTGGAATGCTGTCATTCTTAGTTTAATTCCTCTGAGCGATATGCAGACAGCTCTTAAACAGGGGAGTCTTGCGACGTCGGCTTTGAGTGATGCTGTCGGTGCTCAATGGATTGTCGTTGTTGCCGATTATTTCGTCTTTTTTGCGATTACCACATCATTTCTTGGAGTTGGAATGAGTTTGATCGACTTTTTTGCCGACGGCATTTCGATCAAAAAAGATGCCAAAGGAAAAGGAATCTTGTGCGTGCTGACGCTGATCCCTCCCTTGTTTGCGGAGTGTATATTGGAAAAAAGCTTTTTGTCGTCTTTGAGTTTTGCCGGGGCATTTGGCTCTGCGGTTCTCTCCGGTGTATTTACCGTTGCCATGGCGTGGTCAGGCCGTTATATCCATGCGTTTGGCAACCGCCCGCTTCTTCCTGGAGGAAAAGGGATGTTGATCTTTCTCGTTCTCGTTTCTTTATTCGTTGTGACCCTGGAATTTATCCAGCAAAGTTGAGTTTGTTTGGGTATAAAACCCAGGTTGCACAACCCGGGTTTTAAAAGTTTGACGTATTTTTATTCAACCCTTATTAATCACCCCATTCACTATCCTCATCACCGCTCTCGATGCCTCCAGGCCGATCATCAGCTTGTTTAGGCATGCTCTCTCTCGTCTGTTTGATTCTATCAAAGATGCTTACATGCTCGACAGGCTTCTTGGGTGTATTACTCTTATTGGCTTTTTTGCTTCTGCGGGGAGGAGGTGCAGGTGGGGGAGGTGCATCAGTACCAAATTCTTCATCATCTTTATCAGAATCAGAATCTTCAGACTTTTTGAGGCCTTCTCCTTCTTTCAGGTCTTCTCTTCTAGTTGTCAATCCTTTTTTCAAAACACTGGTGCTATCTTGGGCTTCTGGTCGAAGTTCCCGTTGTCTTACGTTCCTGAGTAGTGGTCTTTCCCCTGTTATTTGCTCAAACAATTTGGCTCGTGATGCTGCTTCTTCTTGAGAAAGTGCTGCTTTTGGCTGTGCTTCTGGGGGAGGAGCTGCTGCTGGGGGAGGAGGTGCTGCTGGGGGGGGAGGAGCTGCTGCTGGGGGAGGTGCTTCTTTGATAGCCTTTTGTGGTAAAGGGGGTAATTCTTTTTGTGGAGGTGCAGGGCGGCTTTCTTTCGGCAGAGGGGGTAATTCTTTTTTCGGCATAGGGGGGGTTATGACTTTCGGTTGCTGGATTTTTATTGCTTCTCCCCGTTCCACAGGCTTTTCATCACCTCTCTCCAGTTTTTCTATAGGATCTGATAGGGGCTCTTGCACTCGAGGCATCTGTGCCTTTGATTTGGGTTCTTCACCTCTTTTTAAGCTTGCTTTCCCAATACGTCCCGGTTCCGCACCGGAACGAGGGGAGGGGGTAGAAATGTTTTGGCTTCCGAACAAGCCCTCAAAGAACCTCCGTGCCTGATTGACGAGTGAGGTTTTCTGAGATGAGTTATCTGAAGATGGATTATCGCTCACCGTATGAGCTCCCAGTTGGCCCTTTTTGTTCTCTTTTTGTGGTATTTTACCCGGGATGCTTCCATCACTATTACTACTACTTATAGGTCTAGGCATTAGAACCTCCTGTATTTTTAATAAATTAAAATATCTCAATAAAACAATTATAACATACTTCGTTTTTTTGTTTTAAGCTAATGGTATACATTTTTTATTAAATTAAAATAAATTTATTATAAAGAATTCAATAGGTCTATTTATTATATGTATTAAATGATCTGAAACAAATAATGGCTCAAATTGCTTTACGCAAACACAGTTAGAAGTGTGGGCATATATAAACACATTTAAATAGCCTTGTTGCAAATTGGTGCAAGTACAAGCGCGTCGAGCCCCTGGGATGTTTGTTTTGATGTTGCGCCGCAAGGCTGAAAGCGCCGGCGGCAAAGTTGAAGAATTTTCCACGTATAAGACGGCGCTATCCCAAACCTGCCATTGTGGGAGGGTCAAGAAAAAAAGTCTTTCCGAGCGTTGGCACGATTGTTGTTATGGAACATCGGCTCAACGGGATTTATACAGTGCTTTTTTTGCACAATTTGTCGAAAACGATCATCTCGATAGGCGTCAACCCATGCAGGCTTGGCCGGCTGCGGAACCGCTGCTAGAGCATGCGGTATCGAGATGTCTTCGACAGGAGAAGGAAAGTCTTAAGCCTTTCCGCTTTCCAACTCGAAAATCCAGGGGGAATACTCCGTTCCAGCCTTGAAGGGTTCGCGAGAAATTGAAGGACACGCGACTCAAGGAGGTCAAAGTAAAGGATGTTCTCTAAGTTTTGCCTTCCCCGTTCCTCGCGGTCCAAAGAGGAAAACGCTTTAGTTGATCTCCGACGGGAGGTGAAAAAGGCGATCATACATAACTGAAATATACCAAAAAACACTGATTTTTGGCAAAATTCATGCCAAAAACCACATAGTGGTGCAGGGGATTGGAATGAAGCGTCCACGTCTGCCCCTCTTCTGCTATTGTGCTAAATATTCCTGTCTATTCGCTATCCGCTCGGAGAAAATCTGAAAAATCAATAATGTTGCTGAAATAGTCCGATTCAAGAATTGTATTACTAATTCCATTGACATGAATAAGAACAGGCCGACATGAAAATCCTCGTGGTAGCTGTAAACGATTAATCTTTTCTTCGGTTTCTTTAATTACAGACGATTTTACTTCTCTGTGTTCAAATTTTATCTCGCAGACGTATAAGTTCCGGAACTTTGTTTGGACCATCAGATCAATCTGACATCCACTTCTATTTTTCGTTTGTGTTTGGAGAAAAGGTCCGGAAACAACAATATCGTGTAGTTCTAATCCTAAGAGTTGGTATAGGCGCTTTCGATTGTTCAAAACTAAATTTTCGAATTGTAGTCCAAGAATAGAAAACCAAGAAGAAGGCAATGACGATATTTCTCCTTCTTCTATACTTTTTTTGTTTGGTTCGATGTATTTCAAGTAAAATCGCAAATAATTATCGCTAAGTCGGTATCGACTGATTTTTGATAATTTACTCTGCTTAATATGCCAGGTATAATCGCGGGAGATAAATCCTGAATTTGACATGTCATCAAGGTATTCGCCGATATCGCCCCCTTTCTGACGCTTTAAACGTTTAGTAATGTCTATCTGTGTGGCAGGACCTTCAACTAGAGTTTTTGCTAACTCTCGATATATTTCGCTTTTATGAGAAAAAAGAGTGGTAAATATTTCATCAAAATCGTTGAACAGTAATCCATCGTGTTCAAAGCATAAGCCGCGAATGTTTTCTTCAGCAGAGAGGTTTGATTGAATTTCTTCTAAGTAAAGAGGAACACCTCCGGTGACAGACAAAATCTTAAATTTCTCATATGCGGAGATAAGATTTTTTTTCGATTCCCAAAACTCATTGCAATCATGCAAAGGAAGCTCTTTGAGTTTCAACTTTCTCGAGACTCTTCCAAAAAAACCTGTACTGCTTAAAATATTTTCTTCGATCCATGTTGAATTCGATCCGGAAAGAATAAAAATTAGACGTGGATTATTCTTAAATCGCTGATCCCAAGAAATTTTTAGTTTACCTAAAAAAGTTGGATCATTTTGCCCCATCCAAGATATTTCATCAAAAACGATTAATACCCTGCCTTTTTTACAGTGCTTGGACAAGTCTAGGAAAAAATCACTCCAATCTTCTCCTCCAATTCTTGGAATTTCTTGTTGCCGCATTTGATTGGAAAATTCACTTTTTTGATCATCTTTTGTTACACCCTTAACCGGAGCCAATCCTTCAAAAAAGTACGACCGAGAAAAGAATTTTGAAAACTCCTGAGAAAGGCGACTTTTCCCAATCCTTCTCCTTCCCCTTATAACGACGAGGCTCGAGGTTTTTTTCTTTAGCAGATCTTTGAGTCTTTGAAGTTCTTTTTTTCTTCCTATAAACATTGTAACTTAGACTCTCTAAATTAATATTTTCCGATTTGGTGAGTTAAAATCAAAGCTATAAATTCCTCACCAAATCGTAATGTTACGTTTTAGTGAGATTAAAACAAAGTGAAAAAATCCCCACCAAATCGAAAATATTCGATTCTGATGTAAGACACCTGAACCTCCCCACTAAGTTTGTGTCCCCTAACTTGTGAGAGCACGTTCTCCAAAAGCAAAGGGAAAAGTAGAAAGAGTCAACCGCACGCTACAGGATCGGCTTGTTAAGGAACTGGCTATAACCCACATTCCGCATGTTGCGCGGGCGATTTCTTCATCTTTTTAATTCTAAGTGGATTACAAAATCTCGATTGGTGACTACAGACCAAGCTTCGATTTTGTAACCCACTTAGAATCAAAAATCTATT
>JBAUVX010000042.1:0-2506 GCA_049583465.1 Waddliaceae bacterium
GGCCAAGGGGCTAGCCCCTTGGCAATCCCCATTATACCGAAAAAAACTTCAAGATTTGGTTTTTGGCAAAGAGAAAGTTCCCGACCCAATATTAGCAATATGTGGTCACTTACGATCATTCAACCCCGGGGCTTTCTCAAAGCCAAAATCCCAAATCTTGAAGTTGTTTCGGTATAAATAATCCCTTTATTCAACAATGTCTATGCCGACCAACCAATGAAGAAAGATGGCGAATATGAATCTGCGGATAGGTTCAAGAATTCTCCCAGCCGGCCGGTCAAAAACATTTACCTACTCTCTCTACTGAGCGTTGTTTAATAAATCGATGATCGCTTCGGTGTTCCGTATTGATTTGCAAACGCGATAAAACTGATCTTTTATCTTCTCCTTTTTTTTCAAAGCTAACTGATGCAAATCCTTATCTTCCGGTTTTTTCGAAGAATAAAATTCTCTGTATTCATCTTCTAAGAGTTCCAATTGTGCTAACGGAATTTCAGAGGAAATCTCTTTATTCAATGTTTTTAAAAAAAGATATCGCTCTGTATTGACAACTACAGGCAACAATTTTATTAAATTATATCTTATTTGTTCTAGTTGCACCTTTGTTTCCATGGCTAACTCCAGAGGAGTTTTGGGTCCCATATTCCGGCCTAATTTTCTCATTAATGTTGGGTTTGCGTTGTATAATTTCAATAATCTCTCAACTAGGTTGAGATCACACCTATCTACCGCCTTATGTAACAAAGTTCTTCCGACTTTATCGGGTTTATCCACATTCAATCCTTGTAAAAATAGATAAGACAACAATTCGATAACTTCAAATTCTTCCAAGGATTTATTTTCTATTAAGGTATGAGCCATATCTGAAGCATTTTGTTTAACAAAATCATTTTCTTTCATAAATAGATATTTTATTAAATTAAAATTATGGCCGCTACATGCTTCTACGATCCTTTTTAGATTCGAATCGTCAAAGTTATTATCTGATTCGTTAACATTCAAGCCATTCTCGATTAAGGAGATGATGGCATGCTCAACTTGAGGGGATAAACCGTATTGAACTTTTCTTTCCATTAACAAATCGAACACTGTACGGCCTTCATGGCGTTGATTGACATCGGCGCCGGCTTTAATTAGATAGTGCAATAAAACCATGTCGTTTTCTTTTATTGCAAAATGAAAAGGATGTCCAGCTTTTTGAAAATCTTCAATCGTTTTAAAGGATGATAGATCGAAATCGGGATATTTTAATGATAGGTATCCACATAACTCTTTAAACCCTTCGCTAGCTGGTTGATTGGGTGATTCAAAGAGGCTGCAGCTTATGTGTTTGATCTTTTTCGGAGGTTGTCCCTGACTGTTTTCGGCCTTTTGCCTCTTAATTTCCCGGCTTGCATCTCGATGTGGAGGGTTTCCTTTGCCTCCAGATGTCTGTGCTGTTGTTTGATTGCCGGGAAGTCTTCGCTTTTTTACAGTGCCCGGGATTGATTTTTCTTTCTCTATCGTTCTTCGCTCTGAGGAGGTTGACTCCGGAGCCGCTTTCGATGCCGCGCTGATACCGGGGATAAAGAGAGAGGGAATTTCACGAAGTTGCTCGTGTGTTAGAAATGAGTGCTGTCGCTTAGATTTGATTGTCTCGAACTTTTCTTGGCTGCTAAAAGCGTCAAAACAATCATTGGCCGCTCTCTTGGTCGTCTCATCTGTATAAGAAGAAACCCTTTGAGATTCTGTGATGTTCTTATCCTCAAATCTAAACCTTTCAACTGGCTGATTAGGGGTAAATGAATGGAAATTTGTACTCGACATGTCTCACCTAAATATTAAAAATTTATTAAAGTTATAACGTATATAAAAAACTAGAATTTATATAGTTATAAGGAGTAGACACAATACTTTTTAACATTATTTGTATTTAAAATCTACAATTTTTATAACCTGAAGTCGTGTATGCTCAATTCATGAAATATTTTTTAACTAATCATTAGCAGTATCTATGAGAGATTACTTACGTAAAAGTAGATTATCCGTAAATTAAATATTTAGATTTTAAAAAGGAGTGAGCAATGCGTGGTAGATTTAAAGGGTTGTCTGATGTACAAATAAAAATTTAATTTTACTCTGTGATCTCTGTGGGTTCGGTGGTTGATGAACCTATCTCACTAAACGCTTTTCAGCCGATTTTTTTGCTCTTGAGGGTGATTTTGTGATGAATTTTGATCTCAACTTTTGAAAGTTGAACCCCACATTCCGCATGTTGAACGAAAAATTGAGCGCAAAATCAGCCCAAGAGGCAAGAAATCGGCAAAAATGGTTTAGTGAGATAGGTTCATTTATGCAACAACGCCGATTATGTATAGAGAGTGATGGATGGATATGTTCCCCCATGGGCGAATTGTTAATGCGTTATGAGACCTTCAAACTGTAAAGGCTCGTTGCCTAATTCCATATTCAGTTTGACACACACCGTATGAGCTAGCAATTTTCTCCAAAATCGAGAAGCCTGATG
>JBAUVX010000043.1:0-4210 GCA_049583465.1 Waddliaceae bacterium
TTTTGATTCTAAGTGGATTACAAAATCTCGATTGGTGACTACAGACCAAGCTTCGATTTTGTAACCCACTTAGAATCAAAAATCTATTGAAATCACCTCCCGCAGCATGCGGAATGTGGGTTTCACGATGAGAGCATCTTTGCCTCTTTCAAGCATGTCATCGCCTTTTATGAATCTATCCGTAAATTGCTATTCGTTCAGATTTTTTAGCCCTTCTTCTTGCCAAACTTGGACAAGTTTGGCAAGAAGAAGGATGACGAATATGAATTTACGGATAGGTTCATGGTTTCCAGTGTTCTTTTCTACAAGCATCGATTACAAGAGGAATAATAAGCAGAGTAGAGATGGCAACGACAAGAAATAAGTCATAATAGAATAATGATTGTGCTTCAACAAGTGTTGGAGGAAAAAAACCGATCACAAAGGCAAACAGGCAGGATATCAGCCCCGTTCCTGCAACGACCCACATCCCCCAAACATCTCCTCCGGGGACTCGATAAGAACGCTTGACTTCCGGATGGGTATAGCGCAGTCGAATTGCCGCTCCGAACATAAAGAGGTACATGATGAGATAACCTAGCGCCGCAAGGTTTGTTAGAATCCAGTAAGAGCTGCTCACAGTGGGCATCAAAAGAAAAGCCAGGGAAAGCAAAGACACAACGATCCCCTGAATTAATAGGAGGGCCGTAGGCATGCCGCTTGTGTTCGTGTGTTGAAAGATCGGAGGCAGGTGCCCTTCATACGTCGCATAAAACAGTCCTCGACTTGGGCCAACAATCCATGTACTAATTGAGGCAATCGAGCCGGCTGCGATGGCGACAGCAATGACAGGGGTTAGCCAGGGCATGTTCCACATTTCCAAAAATTCGGAAAACGTTTGCATAATTCCGGCGACAAGGCTGAGTTCTTCCTGTGGAACGACAGCAGCTATTGCCAACGATCCTAACATGTAGCTGATGCTGATGATGCCTAACGATAAAAAAATAGCGCGAGGATAGTTGTTTTGAGGATTCTCTACTTCTCTTGCGTGAACAGCAGACATTTCCATCCCTCCCAAGGCAAATAACACCCCGACAAAGAAAACAAGGGTCCGTGGACTACTTAAATCGGGAGATAGATCTTCCCAGGAAAAGGGAATCTGCACAGGGTGTTCCGACGCAACCCATAGTCCTCCAAGAAGGATAATAAACACTCCGGGAATGATGGTGCCAATGATCACTCCGATGCTGCTAAGCCTTCCCGCCACCTTCATTCCCATGGCATCAATCAACGTACACAACCAGTAGATAACCAAAATCATCGTGATGAGATAATATTTGTTTTGTGCAAGATCGGGACGAAAAGCATAGGCAATTGTCGCTGCCGTGAACGAAAGGATCGTCGGGTACCAAATGACATTTTCCATCCATTGAAGCCAAATAGCCACGAAACCTAAACGTGCTCCAAATGCTTCCTTGACCCATGTATAGATGCCGCCCGTTGTACGCCAGCCTGTTGCTAGTTCGGCAGAAACCAAAGCACAGGGAATAAAAAACGTAAAGCCGGCAACGGCATAGAAAAACAGAGAAGCCCATCCAGCCAGTGCCATCATCGGCAAATTCCGCAAGCTGTGGATGGCGGCAACATTAATCATCGTCAAGGTAAACACGCCTAATACCCTTTTAGATGATGCCGGCTGTGTGTTACTCATCGATGACGCTTCTTGAATGAAGTTGCTCTTTTTACACTCTACCATACATTCACGTAGTAACCGAGACGAAAAAATCTATACGCCCTTTCTCCTTTCTATTTAACTTCGCTTTTGGCAAAATAGTGAATCTTTTAGACAACCAGTATCGAGGAATAATATGGAAATAGGGATGTATGGATTCGTAGTTTTTTGCGGCCTCCTCGCTTTATTGTATGGCATGTTGACAATTCGGACGGTTTTGGCAGCAAGCCCGGGAAACAGCAAGATGCAAGAAATTGCTCACGCCATTCAAGAAGGCGCTAGCGCTTATTTAAACCGGCAATATCAAGTTATTACGATGGTGGGAGTGGTCGTCCTAGCTTTGCTGACTTGGCTTCTGGGATGGTATGTGGGTATCGGCTTCCTTCTCGGAGCTGTTTTATCGGGCATTGCCGGCTACGTCGGCATGAATGTCTCGGTAAGGGCAAATGTCCGAACAGCAGAGGCGGCAAGGCACGGGCTGGAGCAAGCCCTCAATCTCTCTTTTAAAGCCGGCGCTGTCACGGGAATGCTAGTCGTTGGCTTGGGCTTGCTAGGGATAACAGGTTATTACCTTTACCTCGTTTATGCCGACGTTCCCATGAGAAAAGTTCTAGAATCCCTTGTTGCCCTAGGGTTTGGCGCTTCCCTTATCTCCATTTTCGCCCGTCTTGGTGGAGGAATTTTTACCAAAGGCGCTGACGTGGGAGCCGATCTAGTGGGAAAGATCGAGGCGGGCATTCCCGAAGATGACCCCAGAAATCCTGCCGTGATTGCAGACAATGTCGGAGATAATGTCGGCGACTGCGCAGGAATGGCTGCCGACCTTTTTGAAACGTATGTCGTCACTATCGTCGGGACGATGCTGCTAGCGGGGATTTACTTCACCGGTGCCGTACAGGAAACCTTGATTCTCTATCCGCTACTCATCGGCGCTGTCTCCATTATCGCCTCTCTGATTGGAACAACATGTGTCCGTTTAGGGAAAAGCCAAAACATCATGGGAGCGATGTACAAAGGGTTTTTGAGCACAACGGCGATCGCAATGATTGCAATTTTTTTCTTAACACGATATTTCATTGGATTTGAAACGACGTTCACGGTCAATGACGTCACATTTTCCGGTTTAAACCTCTTTTGGTGTTCTGTGACCGGGATTGTTGTCACAGGAATCTTAATGTGGGTGACGGAATACTACACCCTAACAAAATACCGTCCTGTCAGAAGCATTGCCCGAGCCTCCAAAACGGGACATGGGACCAACATCATCCAGGGAATTGCTATTTCCATGGAGGCCACGGCCCTTCCCGTTATCACGATTTGTGCAGGAATCGTCGTATCTTATCTTAATGCGAACCTTTTCGGCATAGGAATCGCTGCAACGAGCATGCTGGCTCTCGCCGGCATGGTTGTCGCTCTCGATGCTTATGGTCCGGTGACGGATAATGCAGGCGGAATCGCGCAAATGGCCAATCTTGACGAAGAGGTAAGAAAAACGACAGACGCTCTCGATGCCGTTGGCAACACGACCAAAGCCGTGACCAAAGGTTATGCGATCGGGTCTGCGGGCTTTGCTGCCTTGGTTCTGTTTGCCGCTTTCATCGAGGACTTAGGCCATTACTTTCCCCATTTTTCTTGCAATTTTCTTCTGGAAAATGCCTTTGTTATCGTTGGCCTTTTCATCGGGGGATTATTACCCTACCTCTTTAGTGCTTTAAGTATGATGGCAGTTGGACGCGCGGCTAGTGCTGTCGTGACAGAAGTAAGAAGACAATTTAAGGAAATCAAAGGAATTATGGAAGGGGAAGCAAAACCCGATTATGCCCGCGCTGTCGATTTGTTGACAAAATCGGCCATAAAAGAGATGATTCTTCCTTCGCTGCTGCCTGTTTGCGCTCCTTTTATTTTATGCTATTCGATTCAAATTTTCGTCGGTCAAGAAGAGGCTTATGTGGCATTGGGATCGATGCTTCTGGGTGTCGTCGTTACAGGCATCTTTGTCGGCCTTTCGATGACTTCAGGAGGCGGAGCCTGGGATAATGCAAAAAAGTACATTGAGGATGGCTTTTTTGGGGGAAAGGGATCGGAAGCTCATATGGCTGCTGTCACGGGAGATACTGTTGGGGATCCTTACAAAGATACAGCAGGTCCGGCGATCAATCCTTTGATTAAAATTACCAATATCGTCGCCTTATTATTATTGGCAATCCAAGGGTCGGGAAATTAAGCTTGCAGCTTTATCCTTGAGTTCCGAACTATCCTCGCCAGCGGGTTTTTCAGGAAGTGTAGAGAAGACAAGCTGAACGAAGAGCTTAAACCTCGTAGAGTTGCTGTGAGCGAGGAGAGAATCAAAAGCGATGAAAGTCTAAGTTGAGAAAATAACGCCATGGGCGAATTGCGATTTTGCGATTTCGGTTGATAATGCGCAGGTACTAGTTTCACCACTCATTTAAAGCATGGTTGTTAGTGTAAAACACAGAGACACAGAGAGCACAGAGAGAA
>JBAUVX010000044.1:0-11697 GCA_049583465.1 Waddliaceae bacterium
AGGCTTCTCGATTTTGGAGAAAATTGCTAGCTCATACGGTGTGTATCAAACTGAATATGGAATTAGGCAACGAGCCTTTACAGTTTGAAGGTCTCATAACGCATTAACAATTCGCCCATGGGGTGAATAGATAAAGAAAGAATCGATCAAACCCCAAGGGTCCAAGGAGTTAAAATTTCATATCCCGTGTCGGTGATGAGCAAAGTATGCTCCCATTGAGCACTCGCTTTCCCATCTTGCGTACGCGCCGTCCATTGATCATCAGGGTCGATGACAGCCTCGCGTACACCCTCATTGATCATCGGTTCAATGGTAAAGGTCATCCCGGGTTGAAGGACAATATCAACGTTATTATAGCAATGAAAAATTTGCGGTCCCTCATGGAATTTGACGCCTACTCCGTGAGCCACGAATTGATTGACCACCGAACATCCATTTGCACTTGCATAAGATTCGATCGCATCGCCAATTGCCGAGACTAAGGCCCCCGGTTTAAGAATGGCAATGGCCCGCATCAAACTTTCATAGGAGACATCGACAACATGCTGCTTTTCAGCGTCGATAGGGTCGATTGTCACCATGCGGCTGCAATCGCCAAAATACCCATTGAGAATACAGGTGACATCAATATTGAGAATGTCCCCCTCTTGAAGAGGACGCTGATCGGGGATTCCGTGACAGATCACTTCATTCAGTGAGGTGCAGATGCTTTTTGGAAAAGGCGGATGGCCGTAATGGAGGGGCGCCGGAATTGCCCCGGCCTCCTCATGAAGTTTGTGGGCATAGTGGTTGAGTTCTTCGGTTGCGATCCCTTTTTTGGCCATTTCGCACGTCTTAACCAAAATTTGGGCAGCAAGTTGACAAGATTGCCGGATCCCTTCGATTTGCCGGTCGTCTTTGATGATAATCTGATACTTTTTATAGTATTCTTTTTTGATGGCGGCAGCTGAGTTCTTTGGAAGGCCTCCCTTAAGAGGATAGTGGCATTTTTTCCACTTTTTGCCGCTTCCGCACCAGCATGGGTCATTTCTTTTAATCATACAAAAATGCACTGCTTTTCTTACGTCGAATTCATGTTAAAGGGGTTAGTTCCATAAATGTCCATGTCACGGATCATTGTCCGCCCCGGAAGAGCTGCGAGATGAACAATTGTTGCGGCAAGATCATTCGCATGAAGGGTAAGCCCTGATCCATATGTTGGCCCGGTATCGTCAGATTTATCTACTGAACTAGGATTGAGAACAGCCACGCGCACATTATGTTTGCGCACTTCGTGCATCAGGGATTGGGAAAACCCTTGGAGGCCGAACTTGCTGGCTGCATAAGCCGAAGCTCCGGGGTCTCCTTTTTTTCCGCTCATTGAGCTGATCATGATGATGTCGCCCCGTTTTTTCTGCAGCATTCCCGGAAGGAAGGCTTGCGTGGTTAGAAACACTCCGGTGAGGTTGGTCGCAATCACTTCCTCCCAAAGTTCCAATGACATGGCGGCCACTGAAGAACTCTTCATGATTCCGGCATTATTGACTAAAATATCGGGCGAGCCATATCGGTCAATTGCCAATGCCGCCATGTGTTGAATCGATCCGGCATCACTGTGATCGCAAACAATGGGATAGCAAGAATCCCCGACATCAATCGCAGCAGCTTCCAGGGTTTTTTGATGCCTGCCGGTGATCACGACACCGGCTCCTGCCTCATGCAGTGCTTTAGCCGCAGCTTTTCCAATCCCTCGGCTCCCTCCGGTGACAACGGCCAACTTCCCTGTTAGGTCTTGATGTTCTCGTATCATTTAAGATCGTTCTATTCCGGTTTGATGTAATGAAGAAATTGACCCCTTCCATATTCGATTTTCCCGTCGAAAGCAACAATTGCAGCGCTGCTTTTATCCATCCCATTGGGGAGAACTGCCTTGCCGACGAGCTGGTTGACGAAATCGGTTAATGTTGGTGCATGGCCAATAAGAAAAATGGTTTCATCTCCTTCTGCAAGAGAAAGTTTTTGAAGTAGAACTTTTGAGTCGAAGGCATTGCCGAGAGCAGGTTCGTCTTCGGAAGGGATGCCAAAGAGGTCTGTGACAAGTTGTGCTGTTTGTCGGGCTCGCAGCAAGGGAGAGGAAAACAGTTTTGTTGGTTGGATGCCTTGGGCCTTTAGGCGCTCCAGCACGTTTTTTTGGATGATTTTGCCTTCCTCGGAAAGGGGGCGAAGAGAATCATTTGCGTACCCTTCACTAAGAGGCTTTGCGTGACGGATGGCAACAACTGTTGTGACCATGCTATATCTCCTTCTGAAATCAAGATCTTTTCTACCATTGAGGTGGCGAGAGCGAAGAAAAATTCGTGGACCTACCCGTGTTTATCCATCTTTAATATTACTCTTTTGGTCCAATTTATGACAAACCTTGCGTAACATTTGCGATTCGCTCTATAGTTTTGGATAGATCTTCATTTTCCGGTCCTAAATTTGCGTTAGGTAAGACATGAATAAAAAAATTGTTTTAATCACCGGCAGTTCCCGCGGCATCGGAAGAAAAACGGCCATTGCTCTTGCCGAGCAAGGGCATCGCGTTTATGCTTCTATGCGCCGCCCTTCTCCTCAAACAGAATTTTCGGAAGTTTCAAAAGAGAGCAAACAGAACATTTTTGTCAAAACTCTCGACGTCATTGATAAGCGCTCCATTGAAAAAACTGTGGAAGAAATCATGGAGGAAGCGGGTCGTGTGGATGTGGTGATCAACAATGCAGGGCATGGTCTGTTGGGCCCAATCGAGCTTGTGACGGAAAAAGAAATCCATGAACAATTTGATGTCAATGTTTATGGGGTGATTCGGGTCATCCAAGCTGTTCTCCCCATCATGCGTCGGCAAAAGTCGGGGCATGTGATCAATATCAGCAGCATTGGCGGCATTGTCAGCAACCCCTTCTTAGGGGTCTACTGCGCAACGAAACATGCTTTAGAGGCTCTATCGGCCTCTCTTGCCGCTACCGTGTTTCCATGGAATATCAAGGTGACAGTCGTACAGCCGGCAGCGACAGCGACAGAGTTTGGGAAGGTGTTGTTTCAGACTGAGGCAGGGGAGGGTAATCCTTATCGAGAGTCCTGCGAACAGTATCGGAGCGAACTCCTCGATCGCCTTGAAGAGGGGCAGCCTCCCGAGGAAATCGCCGATCTAATTGCCGAAATTATTCAGTTAAAACACCCTCGCTTTCGTTATCAGACGAATGAGAGAGGAATATCTTTAGCTAAACAGTTCGTCACAGATCCTTCCGGTGATGATTGGCTTAATGCGGAAAAAGAAAAGTTTCATGGACAACACAGAAGCCATCATCAATGACCCCGCTTGGATTCTTGCCTGTGGTTTTCTTCTTTCTCTGATTAGCGGATGGGTTGCTTTTCGACTTGGATTTTTCCGTTTTCCTTTCAGTGAAAGAAAACGCATTGAACTCCTCTCCATTAAACACCTCATTGGTCCTTTTGCTGTATTTTTAGGGTTGCAACTTCTTTTTTTTCCTGCAGTAATACTATTATTCTTGTCGATAAATAGGGGCCATTTTTTACATCGCCAAGAGCTTTCGCTCGACACTCCAACACAAGGATGGTTGTATGTGTGTGTGATGATTCTCTCTTCTTTAGCCGTTGTAGCTTATTGCCGCTTCGTTACCCCAAAATCGTTTGCGATGATTTGGGGTCAAGGGAAAAGCAAAGGGAGTGGTGCGTTGAAACAGTTGCTTTGGGGCAGCAGCACTTGGTTGATTTGCTATCCCATTGTTTTGACTGTCGGTCAGTTCATTGTGATTGCCATGCAATATTTTTATCAATTACCCAAGGTTGAACAATCGCCTGTTCAGGCGCTTATGATTACCTTGGACTATCCGGCCCTTTTTGCTGCCATGGCCATTGGCATTGTTTTTATTGTTCCCCTTGTTGAAGAGATTCTTTTCAGAGGATATTTGCAAACATGGCTTGTCCTAAAGTTAGGAAGAAGCCGGGCCATTGCCGCATCTTCGATCATTTTTGTCTTGTTCCACACTTCGTACTCTCTAGGCTTAGGAAATGTGCAATTTCTCGTTCCCCTGCTTGTCCTGTCCGTTTTTTTAGGATTTATTTACGAACGTCAAGAATCTTTGTGGGCGCCGATTGGCCTGCATGCTTTTTTCAATGCCATTAGCGTAATCACAATAGTTCTAGTATAAAATTGAAATTTCTGTTATCTTTAATTTATCTTTAAAACCCGGGTTTTAAACATTTTCAACAGCCCTGTCGAGCATAGTTTTTCTGATCTTGCATGGAACCATGCCTTCTGTTGCTGAAAGTAAAAGTTTGTCACCACCATAGATAAAGAATCCATACAGAGAGAGGTGCATCAGTGTTTAAGCAGCGTATTGTATTTGTTTTCACACTGTATGAGTTTTTTGTCTAATCTCGCATTGAATGGGATATTGATCTCTCAGCTTTTAATGATCGGAGTTTATGGTTAAAGAACGAGGAACAAAGCTAAACTATTCGATTATCGCATGCGGAAACTCCGATATGGGACTCGTTAGGGAAAACAATGAAGATGCCTGGGCAATCGAACCCAAAGACAATATTTTTATCCTCGCAGATGGGATGGGAGGACATTGCGGAGGTGAAGTTGCGGCAAAAAAGGCGGTGGAATCATTTTCTTCTTTAATGAAGAGCTCTTTTGGGCTAAGTGCTAAGAACAAAACTTTAGAGCAAACGTGTGAGCAGCTTCGCCGGCTTATCCAGCAAATCAACATTTCTGTTCACCAAAAAGGACAAAATGATCGAGAACTTCACGGGATGGGGACGACACTGTGTTGTGTGTATTTTCATGAAGAGGGTTTAATCCATGCTCATGTCGGAGACAGCCGGATCTATCAGTTAAGAGAAAAAAAACTACATCGGTTAACAGAAGACCACTCCCTTGTTTCAGACCTCTTGAAGATGGGTCAATTAAATGCTAGGCAAGCACAAGAGCATGCGTTTAAAAATGTCATTACTAAAGCCATAGGAACGCAGCCCAGGGTGGAACCGACGGTAAAAAGGTGTAAATTAGCGATTGGGGATCAATATATGATGTGTTCGGATGGATTATCGGATCTTCTTTCTCAGAAAGAAATCGAACAGATCATGAATCAGAGTCCTTCATTAGAAAAAACGGTCAAACGTTTGATCCTGGCAGCTAACAGACAAGGGGGGCATGATAATATCACCGTTGTTCTTATGAAAGTGCAGTCATTCGATGACAGGTATTCCCGCTATTAATTCACCTAACAAAAAATCAACGCGGGGACGCGGTGACGCAGAGCCGCTGAGAGAAAAAAAATTAATATTATATTGTTTTAGTCCTGCGTCTCCGCGCCTCCGCGTTGTTTTTTTTACGAAACACAAGCAGGACTATTATTCATAAGTGATTCACTAACTGATCTTTATGCTTAAAAAATTAATTGCGGAAATTCCTGATTCGATGAAAGAGACTATTTATCTTGACCATAATGCCAACACACCATTAGATCCTCGGGTGTGTGAGGCAATCAACCGTTATTTATCCCACGGGCTAGGAAACCCTTCCAGTTTACATGCGTTTGGCCGCAAATCTAGAGGAATGTTAACGCGATCGAGGGATGTTATTGCTCAGTTTTTATGCAGACGTCCGGATGAAATTATCTTCACTTCCGGAGGCACTGAAGGAGCAAATCTATTCATTAGAGGGTTATGCGACCGGGTCGGTTCAGGGCACATCATCACATCCGGCGTGGAACATCCCTGTGTATTAGCTCCCATTCAGTTGATGGAAGAACGGGGGTTTCGGGTTAGCTATCTTAATCCCGGCCTTTGGGGAGCTGTCCACCCGGAGGCTGTGAGGGAATCCCTGCAATCGGATACCAAGCTAATTGCTCTTATGGCAGTGAATAATGAGACCGGGGTGAAAACAGATGTTGCCGCGATCGCACAAATTGCTAGAGAGAATCGCATTCCTTTTTTCGTCGATGCCGTTGCTTTATTGGGGAAGGAACATTTTACGATTCCGGAAGGGGTGGCGGGCATGTGTTTTAGCGGACAAAAAGTTCATGCCACGCCGGGAGCGGGTTTCTGTTTTATTGATCGAAAGATTAAACTGGCTCCTTTTAGCACAGGGGGCGGGCAAGAATTCGGCCGTCGCAGCGGGACGGAAAACCTTCCGGGCATTGTTGGATTAGCCGAGGCGATTGCGATCATTCAAGAGGGCTTGTCCCTTCACAGCTGCACAATGCAAGAGAGTCGTGATCGCTTTGAAAAAGAGTTGCAGATGCGATTGATCGATGTGTTGGTTAATGGTGAAGATCCGCGAGTGGTGAATACGAGCAATCTCTATTTTCCCGGAATCGATGGGGAAACGTTCCTGACAGCGCTCGATATGGAAGGGGTAGCAGCAAGTCATGGATCCGCGTGTCAAGCCGGCGGCGTGGAGCTATCTCCTGTTCTTCTTAACATGGGTCTTTCTCCTGAAAGAGTCGGTTCATCCATTCGTTTTTCTTTTGCTCGCACGACCACGCAAGAGGAGGTAACCAAAGCTGTTGAGATTGTCGAAAGGGTTGTCAACCGTTTGCGTCGTTGAAACCCGGGTTTGAAGGCAAGTGTTGGAAGCGTAACGGCTCATTTTAATCTCGACTTCACGATCACACTTTTTACTTCCAGGAGGGAGGTCTCTTTGGCCGTTATTTCGAGGGGTTCGATAAAAATGGAGTCGCCCGCTTCAGGAGAGTGTCCTAGTTTTTCTTCCATTAGCTGAGAGAGAGTCCACTCTTCATGAGAGTCCAGCCGCACTTGGAATTGTCGGTTAAAATCTCTGACAAGCATATCCCCCGGCAAGGTCCTTTCGATAATGAAGAGGCTTTTTTCAATCTTTCTCTTATAGGGAGTTTCCCCAAAAATCTCTCCTAGGAGATCATCTAAAACAATCAGTCCCTTTGCTTTCCCTTGTTTGTTCAAGATGACGGCAACGGTTTGATTATTCCGTTGAAATTGCTGCAAAATTTGCGACAGTTTTGTCGTTTCTGTCACAAACCAGGGAGGGCGGGCGTAATCGCGAACCCGGCGCGTTTCAGAAGCGCGAATGACATCTCGGGGAAAGGCGATGCCCACCACATTGTTTTCTTTCTTGTGATAAATGACGACAAAATCTGCGTTTGTTTTTTTGACCAGATTTTTCATCTGGGCAACCGTTGAATTTGAAGGAAGCGTGGGGGTGTTGCGTAAGGAGATCAACGTCTCTTTTGCTTCACGATGACGCAGTCGAAAAATGTTTTTTGTAATGAAATTAAAATCCTGAAGATCTGTTCTTGGAATTTCTTCTGCATGTTCTTCAAGAATGGTACGGAGCTCTTCTTGGCTAAGAAAAATTTCGGGGTGCACCCTTTTTCCTTTTGTAAAGAAATTGGCAAGTTGTGAAACAGCACCAACGACCCACAAGACAGGTGTTAAGAGTCTTGCCGACGCATAAAGAAGAGGGACCCCTAGCATGGCGACATGCTCGGCATAATATCGTGCAGCAAACATGGGTGCTAATTCGCCGAAAATCACGACGAGAATCACTTGTGAAAGAGGAGCCAAGTCAGGGCTTAGCCCTATGGCTTGATTGAACTGACGGGCGCATTCCGAACCTGCTACCATTGCAACATTCACGCCGATCAAGGTGGTTCCAAAAAGACGGAAGGGATGCCGGAGAAGAAAGTGCAGCCACTTAGCGCGAGTATTTCCCTGGCGTACATAGTAGTGTAATCTGACTTTGTTCAGTGTCACACACGCCATTTCCGTCATCGAATAAAAGGCTAAAAAAACAATGGAGAGCAAGTTGAAAAACAACCACCAAATCGCAGATTCAATCATCGGTTTAATTCTTCATCGTTTATGGGTTTTTTAAGCTTGCGAATATACAGTCGTCGAATGCGGTTTGCGTCGGCAGCGAGGACTTGAAATAAAAAATGATGGCTCTCGTAGGTCGTTCCCCCTTTTGGGATTTCTCCCAATTGTTCGATGAGCCATCCTCCAATAGTGACCATGTTGCTCGAGCTGGCAAAGTTCGTGTGGAACAGTCGATTGAAATCAGCCAGTTCCAGCTTTCCGCTTGCAATGATTTCCCGCTTGCCTGCAACGCTATACAGAGGTTTTTGATCGCGGCGATCGCTGATGTCGCCGATGACAATTTCTGCAATATCTTCGCGGGTGACCAGTCCTGAGATGGACCCATATTCATTGACGACAAGAGCGATGACTTGATCCGATTCATCAAATTGACGCATGAGCACTCTTGCTTGCGTGGTTTCAGGGACAAAGAAGGGTTTTTTCAAAATTTTTCGGACATCTTTACCGATCTGAAAGCGGTTTCCATACAAGAAAAATTGTTTCCCTTCGATGATTCCGAGGACATTATCAATGCTTTCACAACAGACCGGAAGGCGGGAACATTCCTGATCGACGAGAAGGTACACCAACTTCGATAAGGGTTCATTGATTTCATAAAAGAGGATGTCTTCCTTTGGTGTCATCATCTCTTTCACCGTCGTCTTTTGTAGTTTTAGATACCCTCTGACTAGCACTGATTCATCGGTATGAAGAACGCCATGTTTTTCAGACGTTTCCAGGACATGCTGCAATTCTTCTTTTGAAATACTTTCTTCTTTTTCCAAGTAAAAAAATAGAAGGCGTGAAATAGGGTGGGTCACTGCGACGGTCACTTTTCTTATTGAGGCTAAGAGGCGATGAAAAAAATTGATCGAAAGGATGACATGGTCGGAAACGGCAACATTGTGTTGCATGCAGATCGTTTTCGGAATGATTTCACCAAGGAAAAGGGTAATCAATAAAGGGACACCCACTTTGAGGTCCCAGCCTGCTTCAGCACCAAACATGTGGGAAGCGACATTCTGAATGAGGATGTTCACCAGAGTATTTAACATAAAAACCGTGACGAGGAGATCACGCGGCTGTTGTAATAACTCAAAAATCAGCCGTCTTTTTGGATTGGGATCTGTTCTGTAGGACTTAGTCCTCATCGGAGATAAAGAAAATAGTGCCGTTTCCGACCCGGAGAAATATCCCGAGGCAAAAGTCAATAGAGTGAGAATACCAATGAAAATGACAACTTCTACCATGATCAGGGATTTTCCGTGAAAAAAACTTTTATAGATCCATCGGGGACCATTCCCAATCTTTCCATTAGGATCAGCTCAATCCATGCGGGATCATGTTGGCTATTTTGTTGAAGGGCGAGTTTTTTTTGAAGCGATAGCGCCCGTTCTTTTTCTTCTGTGAGAGTGTTGAGTTGATGATTGAGGTTCATGTAGAGATGATTTCGGCCGACTTGTGCCTGTTCATAAGCGATATAACATAAGTTAACAAATAAGATCACCCACCATGATCGGACGATGAGCTCATCAAATAGTGAGATCTGCAGCGATTTTCGCACACGCACAAAAATTTTCCAAAAATTTTCATTGCAATAAAGACATCAGTATAGTAGAAACGACGTTAAATTGAACACCTTTGATTAAGAAAGCAATAGGGATAGCACATTTTTTAGACACAAGACGTAAAATGTTGATGAAAACATCTTATGATGACAGGATCAGACATTTGACACAATTTTTTATTCCTATGCCTCTTCTTGACCTGGATGCCGCTGATTTTTTCGAAAGTCGCCGGCTCCAGTTTTTTTTTATCTTCATTCATGTGTATCGCGCGAGTTGATGGGAAAGCCTATCTGCGAGAGAGCAAATCGAGCAAAGAGGATAGGATGTCGAATCAGGTATTTGATGATACTGCTATAAGTGACTTGGGTGAGTTGTTTATCGATGACTTCGGGGCTGTTTTTTAAAGCATCATTCAGCATGTCTTCATGAATAGAGAAAAATCGTTTGGGCAGGTGTTCAAATGGGAAAAAATCGATATCTCTCGTTTCTTGCCCCGTCCTGAGTTTTCCGTTTTCGATGCGGCATTCAAAAACGTGTGTTAAAGGGAGCAGCCTAATCACGGGAGTGTATTGTCCAATCTTTCTCTTTATCGAGACTCGACAGCCTGTTTCTTCAAAAGTTTCTCGAATAACCGCTTTTTCCGGAGTTTCGCTCTCTTCAATCTTTCCTCCCGGGAGGACCCAAACGGGGCAGTCCCGCCTTTGAATGGCAAGAACTTTCCTTTCGTTTTCTTTGAATACGATCGCAACGACGCTGCTTTTCATGCTTTAATGATAGACGGTTTTCTATTAAATGTCTTATTTCCCATTCTCTCGCCTCTGCGTCCCTGTGCGTTTAATTTTCTTAACCAACTCATAATTAGTTTTATAAGAATTCAAAACGCGGAGACGTGGGGACGCAGGAGCGAGAGAAATAGACCTTTTCTCTCTAGCGCTTTTCGTTCATGCTGCATCTACGCGCTATAAACCTTGACAAATTGAATAGTGGATGTTCAGATTGACAAATACTCCTCTAAGAAGCTGATTGGATACTAGATGAGAAAAATTATCCATATTGATATGGATGCGTTTTTTGCAGCGATTGAGCAGAGGGACAACCCTGCATTGCGAGGAAAGCCGGTGATTGTTGGAGGTGATCCGCACCGTCGGGGAGTTGTGGCTACCTGCTCCTATGAGGCACGGAAGTTCGGCGTGCATTCGGCAATGTCGACACGGATGGCGTATCAGCTGTGTCCGCAAGGAATCTTTATCAGACCAAGATTTGACGTGTATCAAGAGGTATCTCAGCAGATTCGGAACATTTTTTATCAATACACCGATCTGGTAGAGCCGCTTTCTCTCGATGAAGCCTATTTAGACGTGACGGCGAATAAAAAAAACGAGCCGTCGGCAACGCGGTTAGCGCAACGCATCAAAGAACAGATCAGAAAAGAGACGGGGCTTACCGCCTCTGCAGGAGTGTCATTTAATAAGTGTTTAGCTAAGGTTGCATCAGATTGGAAAAAACCCGATGGTCTCACGGTGATTCCGCCGAAGGAGGCGGAGGCGTTTATTGAGCAGCTGCCCATACGAAAGTTTCACGGAATCGGTAAGGTCACTGAGAAAAAAATGCAGCAAATGGGTGTTTACACAGGGCGCGATCTCAGAAAAATGGATCGAAGCGTCTTGCTCGAAGCTTTTGGCAAGATCGGAGACTTCTTTTTCCGGATGAGCCATTGCCAAGATGACCGTCCTGTCAATCCAACCCGGGTGCGTCGTTCGATCGGAAAAGAAACGACATTTCCGACAAATCGGGTCGATCGGGCTGTTTTGATTGAGACTCTGGAAGAGCTTGCTGACGAGGTGTCCGAGAGGCTCAAGGAGCATCAAATGAAAGCGCGGACCTTATGCCTCAAAATCCGCTACGACGATTTTACGACAATCACGAGAAGAATAACGGCAGCAGAGCCGTTCCAGGATTCCGTATTCATGATCACGGTCCTTCTTCCCTTATTAGATAAGACTGAAGCAGGAAAACGTCCTGTTCGTCTGATCGGCATTTCTGTTTCGAATCTAGAATAAGCTCTATATAAGCGCTTTTTTCATGCTTATTTCTTCCTTTTTATACAGTAATGCTTATTTAAAACCCACATTCCGCATGTTGCGCGGGCGATTTCTTCATCTTTTTAATTCTAAGTGGATTACAAAATCTCGATTGGTGACTACAGACCAAGCTTCGATTTTTTAACCCACTTAGAATCAAAAAT
>JBAUVX010000045.1:0-2684 GCA_049583465.1 Waddliaceae bacterium
CCTCATTGCCGACCACTAGAGTGAATTGCTCCGGAAAGAGAAAATCGTAAAGAGAGGCGGCGTCAACCGTCGTCTCCATCACAACAAGGGGCTTAAGAAGATCGTCAAGTGAAGAGATGCGGGAACAGCGCACAGAGGAAAAGGTGCCCATCGACGTTTTCTGCACTTGACGATGGGTGATAAATGGAGTTTTAGGGGAGAAGTAAACGTGTCCCAGGGAAAAGGCTTCAACAGTGCGTAATATGCTTCCCACGTTATGTGCAGAGCGGATGTTATCCAGGTAAATCGCAATGGGCCGGGGTTCTTTGACCGGACTCTTTTTGTCTCCATGGCGGACTCTGGGAAGAAAATCATGCTCGCGTAGACAGATATGGGCTTCTTGGAGATGTTCATGATAGCGGTTTCCAATTGCTTCATGATCGGGGTCGGGTAATTCTTCCCCCCTCATCCACTGCTGGATTTCGTTGTAATGAGAAAGGAGCCGCGGGTCTTTGAATGTATAAAGGGAACGGAGCATTTCTGCACATTTTTTATGCTGCTTGGCCAAAGGAAACTGTAAAAATTTGCGTTTTGTAAACATTTACTTTTTCCATGCTAAATAGTCTTCCAGAGGACCGTCGAAAACATGAATCCCCTCCTCTTCAAAAGCAATAATTTTTTTCGCAACCGTGTCAACGAGATCGCGGTCATGGCTCACTAGGATGACTGTTCCGGGATATTCATCCAACCCCCATCCAAGAGCCGAGACCGCCTCCAAATCGAGATGGTTATTGGGCTCATCGAGAATGAGAACCTGATGTTCTTCAAGCATCACGCCGGCTAAAAGAAGACGGGCGGTTTCCCCTCCCGATAGAGAGCCGACTTCCTTGAAGGCATCGTCGCCGCCAAACAACATTTTGCCCATGACGCCGCGAATATCTTGGTCATAAGCCCCCGGATAGCGTTGTTTGAGCCAATCAAATGCAGAAATTTTTTCCCTTTTATCCACCACCTCTTCATGATTTTGAGGAAAATAACTCAAGAGCATTTGGTGGCCATATTCTACGGTCCCTTCATCGGGCTCGAAGACTTTTGCCAGCATTTTGACTAAAGTGGTTTTTCCTCGTCCATTATTTCCAATAATTCCTATTTTATCTCCTCTCGCAATTTCGAGAGAAAACCCCCGGATGACCGGGAAGCCGTCGTACCCTTTTTTTAGATCATCGCCCTTAATCACAATTTTTCCCGGCTGCTTCTCCGATTGGTGCAACCGAATGTAGGGGCGCTGGATGTTGGACTGTTTGAGCTCTTGCGGCTGTAAACGCTTCATCTCGCGGATTCTCGATTGCACTTGGCTGGCACGTGTTCCCGCTCCAAATTTTGCCACGAACTCGCGGAGTTGTGCAATCTTCTTCTCTTTCGATTTTGCTTCTCGTTCGGCTCGCTGGCGGACGGATGTTTTTGCGACGATCATATTATCATAGTTTCCCGGATAGGTGATGATGGTTTCGTAATCGATATCGGCAATATGTGTAGCGACAGAGTTGAGAAAATGGCGATCGTGGCTAATGACGACGAGAGCGCCGGTAAAATTTTCCAAAAAATGTTCCAGCCATCCGATCGATTCTAAATCAAGATGGTTTGTGGGCTCGTCAAGCAGGAGCGCTTGAGGCTTTCCAAATAGCGCTTGGCACAATAAGACTCGAAACTGGGTGTCGACAGGTAATGCAGACATTTTTTGGGAAAAGTACTCTTCGGCAATTCCCATTCCTGTTAGAAACACTTCGGCATTAGACTCGGCTGCATAGCCATCTTCTTCAGCAATGATGCCCTCGAGGTCTCCTAAACGCATTCCCACTTCATCGGTCATTTCCTCTTCGTATAGATCATCGCGCTCTTTTAGCGCCGCCCATAACCGTTCATTTCCCATGATGACAACGTCGAGCACCGTCGAATCTTGAAATTTTTCGATGTTTTGCTGCAGTATCCCCACACGGTCGGGGAGGGTGATAGTACCTGTTATCGGTTCCTCTTCGCCTTTGATGATCTTAAGCAGCGTGGATTTACCAGAACCGTTGGGACCCGTCAACCCATAGCGGTTCCCCTCTTGGAAAGAGAGAGAAACGTCTTCAAAAAGAATCCGGCTGCCGAAGCTTTTAGAGATGTTATTTAACGTGATCGCCATGCTGCCTGCAAACCCTATCTGAAAAAGGGAGATTGTATCATCATCATGCCCAAATAGAAAGACCTTTTCTTGAAATTATACCCGAACAAGCTCAATAATGACCCTGTTTCACGCCTACGGCTTCTAAACCACAGAGCCAGAGATTTTATCTTTATGAATAACAAACCGTTCTTTGCAAACGATGCTGCAAAAGAAAATCTTCTAGAATGATGCAGTGAATGTCTTCCGTTTGTAATCGATTGTTGCTGATGATTGTGATCCTGCTTTTAGGAAGTAGATGTGCCGTCCAGCCAAATTTGAGGCGCTATTCATCTTTTGGGTGACAGCTTGCTATGCACAAACAAGTTCAAGAATTTGATTGTGGATATTTTTCATGATTGTTGCGTGTTAGAGGGTGTCTACAAAGTCAGAAAAAGTGCTTTTGGTATCTTTTACCGCCCTTTCTCATACCCGGCAACTCACCTACTTGAGAAGTATGCTGAGTTGCCGGGCATGAGAAATGACGGCAAAACCTGCTCAA
>JBAUVX010000046.1:0-10490 GCA_049583465.1 Waddliaceae bacterium
CTGAAACAGGAATTGACTGAACACGGAACGTATTTAGAGACTCCTCTTCGCGATAACATGAGTGATGAAAGACCAAAAAGTTTCATAAAGTGGCTGACAAGCACTCGTCGGCTTATAGAAACCGTGATTTGCTATTATTGCGCATATTTACTAGCACGCCATATGCGACGGCGCGGGCGGGGTCTCGGGCCGGGACTCGAACGGAAAAAGTCGCACATGGCGTTACATGTCAAGCCAACGAGGAGAGGGGTATCCCGGCATAGACATTATCGAATAAAGGAATTATTTAATGGGGATTGCAGAGGGGCCGGCCCCTTTGACGGGGTTTGGGGCAGAGCCCCAAGAAAAAGAGCAGAAGGAGAATTTTGCCGGAACGAAAAGTTTACACATGACCGAAATTTTTTCTAAGCCCAAGTTCCACCACAGACCAAGCTTGCTGTTAGAGCCAAGCTACAACCCGGATTTCAATTCCCAAGCGAGTGCTTGAGAATGGGATGTCTTGCAGCCCGCACTTCGTCCAAACGGGTGACAGGCAAGGCATGAGGCGCGCTCTTGACGAGAGCGGGATCCTTGTGGATTTCCTCGATAATCTCTTCGACGATCTCGACAAAGCGGTCCAACGTTTCCTTCGATTCTGTTTCTGTGGGTTCAATGAGCATGCACTCGCGAATGATCAAAGGAAAATAGATCGTCGGGGCATGCACCCCATAGTCCAGCAGGCGTTTGGCAATATCCAAGGCTCTGACCTCTTTGTCTAAGTAATCGTCTGCTTGGACGACAAATTCATGCATGCACGGCTGGGGAAAAGGGATAGTCAACAGCTTGCCGAGCTTGGTTTTTAAATAGTTGGCATTGATCACCGCATGTTCGGCAACGCGGCGCAGTCCATGCAGCCCATGCAGCTTGATATAAAGATAGGCGCGAAGATAAATGGAAAAATTTCCGTGAAAGGAAGAGATGTTTCCAATGCTTTGTCCGTCGTTCCATACGATCCGATAACTCCCCTCGCCTCTTTCCACCCGGGGAATAGGCAAAAACGCTTTGAGGCGATCCCGGCAGAGAACAGGTCCTGAACCGGGCCCTCCCCCTCCGTGGGGCGTAGAAAAGGTTTTATGCAAGTTGAGATGCATCACATCAAAGCCCATATCTCCGGGCCGAGCGACACCCAGCAAAGGATTTAAGTTGGCCCCATCGTAATACAAGAGCCCTCCACTGTCATGAATGATTGAAGCAATTTCCATGATCACCGGACTGAACAAACCCAGCGTATTGGGATTGGTCAGCATCAAACCGGCAGTTCGATCGGACACTTTCCTCTTTAACTGCTCTAAATCCAAATCTCCTTGTGCATTTGTTGCAAGGGGAACCGTCTGCAAGCCCGCCATGTGTGCTGTTGCCGGATTAGTTCCATGGGCATTGTCGGGAATGAGGATCTCCCTTCTCCGATCATCCCCACGGTGACGGTGATAGGCGGCAATCATTCGAATGCCCAAAAACTCCCCTTGCGCACCGGCATTGGGCAGCAAGGTGCCTCCCGCCATGCCGCAAATCCGGCATAACATCTCGATGAGCTCCCAAATGATTTGCAGATTTCCTTGCACCGTCTCTTCAGGGGCTAGAGGATGGGTGCGAAGAAAACGGGGAAAACGGGCGCAATATTCGTTCACCCGTGGGTTGAGTTTCATCGTGCAGCTGCCAAGGGGATAAAAATGGGTATCGATTCCGGTGTTTTTTAATTGGCAGAAGTGGCGTGTGAGATCGAGTTCGGAAATTTCAGGGAGGTCAATCGAGCTTTTTCTCAATAGCTCTTTTGGAGGCCGGATATCCTCCCACTCATCTTTTGGCAGGCTATAAGCCCGCTGGCTTTTCTGCGATTTCTCAAAAATCGTTTTATTGTGCTGCTTGAACATAACGATCGAGCTGTTCTTTGTTTTTCGTTTCGGTCACTGCAACGAGAAGCGATCCCTGCATCTCGGGAAAATAGTTGCCTAAATGCAATCCCGGCTCGATGCGATGCGCGCGAAATGTTTGCTGCACCTTGGCGATCGGCCGATCAAATTTGACGACAAATTCATTGAAAATGGGAGCGTCGCCGAGGAGGGAGACATGAGGTAGAGCCGCTAAGCTTTTCTGCAAATAGGCAGCCCTGCGATAATTCGTCAACGCCAATTCCCGCACCCCCTCCTTTCCATACCACAAGAGAGCAATCAAACTCGCCAACGCCGCCAAGGCTTGGTTCGTACAGATGTTAGATGTTGCCTTCTCTCGCCGAATGTGCTGCTCTCTCGCCTGAAGGGTTAAGACAAAACCTCTTCTTCCTTTCGTATCTACCGTCTCTCCCACGAGGCGCCCGGGCAGCTGCCTGACCAATTCTTGGCGGCAGGCGAGATAGCCGACGTAAGGACCGCCGAATTGCAGGGATAAACCAAAGGGCTGGCAATCCCCGACAGCAATATCCGCTCCCAGTTCCGCTGCAGAAGCATAAAGGCCATAGACGAGGGGATTGGCGCAAATGACGGTCAACGCGCCGGCTTCTTTTGCTTGCGCCGCACACTGCTTGATGTCGTCAATGATTCCTAAAAAATTAGGATACTGAAAAAGGACAGCAGCAGTTGACGAGGTTAACTGCTCGGAAAAGGCGTCTTTATCCAAGCGTCCATCCTCTAAAAAAGGAATGGTGGCGAGTTCGACATGCTGCGAAGAAAAATATTGCTCGACCACCCCTCGATAATGGGGATGTAGTGTTTGGGCAATGAGGATTTTTTGGCGCTTCTTTTGACAACGCAAAGCCATGAGCAGCCCTTCCGCGCAAGCCGAGGCCCCATCGTACACCGAAGCGTTTGCCGCATCCATTCCCGTCAACGCGCAAATGGCCGATTGGAATTCAAAAATCGTTTGCAGCATTCCCTGTGAAGCCTCGGCTTGGTAAGGGGTATAAGCGGTCAGAAACTCCGAGCGGCTGCAAATGGCATCGACAAGCGCGGGGACATGGTGCTCATAGCTTCCCGCTCCAAGATAATTATCGTAGTCGGGATAGGTATTTTTTGCGGCAAGGGATTCCATCAATCGGATGCCCTCATATTCCGAGAGGCCGTCGTCTTCTGCAGGAGGAGAAAGTATTAGTTCCTTGGGAATGGCACGAAAAAGCTCGTCGACACCCTTGACGCCAATCTCTTTGAGCATCTGTTGCCGCTGAGGTTGTCGATTGGCTACAAAATCCATCTTAGTTTATCCTAATCGAAAGACCCCTCACTTCAGGGAGGGTTTTTTAAATCCAATCTTGCTTTATTCTTGAGTGTGCAGCGAGGCTTGATAGGCTTCCGCATCCATCAACGCATCGAGCTCTTCTTTGTTTGCCAGCTCTAACTTAAAAATCCATCCTCGATCTTCGGGCGACTCGTTAATGAGTTCGGGATGACTATTTAAGAGCGTATTCACCTCCCGTATGATTCCTGAAACGGGAGAATAGACATCCGTTGCAGCCTTCGTCGACTCAAGGACCGCCGCCTCCTCCCCCGACACGATGCTAGCGCCCACCTCGGGAAGCTCAACATAGACAATCTCTCCCAGCTCCTTTTGGGCATAATCGGTCACACCGACAGCGCCGGTCTGATCGTCGACGATAATCCATTCATGAGTTTCGGAAAATTTCATGACGACCTCCTGTAAAAGGGGAGTTTGACAATGTTTGCTCGGCAGCGATGATGGCGAATCTGCACCTCTATATTGTCTCCTTCCCGAAATTTCTCTTCAACAAGAATAATGGCAATGGGCCGGCGTAAACTGGGCGACATGGTCCCCGATACGACTTTTCCCACCCACTTTTCCTCTTGATAGAGATCATACCCCTGGCGGGCGATGCCCCGATCTTGAAGCATGATCCCATATTGGCGCCTCGCTTTGGTCCAATGTTCCAACGCTTCACGCCCTAAGAAATCCCCTTTGTTTTTCTTCACTGTCCAAGCGGCAACGGTTTCAATCGGAGCGATCTCTTCGGTGAGTTCATGGCCATAGAGGGCAAAGCCCATTTCTAATCGAAGGGTATCGCGCGCTCCCAACCCCGCAGGGACAATGCCAAACGGCTGCCCTGTCATGAGAATGCGATCCCAAAGGTCGGCAATGGCGTCGATGTTCCCATAAACTTCAAATCCCTGTTCCCCGGTGTATCCCGTCCTCGAAAGAATGATCTCCTCTCCCTGATAACTCACGGGGATCGCATGCATCGACGGCAGCTCCTTCGCTTCAGCAAAGATTTCCCCCATCAAAGAAGGAGCATGGGGCCCCTGAATTGCAAGGATTCCATCGTCGAAACGATCTTCTATCGAAACGTCAAAGTTTTCGCCCCACTTACGCAAATGGTTCAGATCTTTTTGCCGATTCCCCGCATTCACCACGACAAAATATTCCGTTGGACTCTGCTTGTAAACGAGTAAATCGTCGAGGGTCCCTCCCGATTCTAGACACCAAACGGTGTAGGTAACGGAATGGTCGTTTTTTCCCTTGATTGCATTTGTCGAGAGATAGTCCAACAAATTTTCAGCTTCAGGGCCGGTGACCAAGATCCGCCCCATATGGGAAACATCAAAGATTCCGACACGCTCTCTGACGGCGAGGTGCTCTTCGACAATTCCTCGATATTGCAGCGGCATCTCCCAGCCGGAAAAATCGACGATTTTTGCGCCGAGTTTGCCATGCCTGTTGTATAAACCCGTTCTCATTTGACCAACCTCACACTGCTCCAAAGGGAAGGCTGCTGTTCTAACCGGTAGTCCTCGCTAACGACGGAAAAGTGCTGGGGCTCCCCATTGGCACGATTGATCCGATAGGCAAATCCAACCCGATCGCACGCTTCTGTATCATATCCATGCAGACAATCTCGAGGGATAAACGCCTGGAGGACGTAGCTGTCTCGACGAAGCGTCGTCTTGATTTCTAAATCAGAGGGGTCGCACAAGTCGTGTTTGTCTTCAGTCCGAAAATGGGTAATTTCTTTTCCTACGATTCCTTCGAAGGCAATGGGGAGAAAGAAAAAATGATGGCAAAACCGCGTGTTATACCCCGAAGTTTTGACATCTCGAGTATCAAAAAAGACCTCGACACTGTCACCTTCAGTGATCGCGGGATAACACACCTCCTCGGCAGGTTGATCGATGTGAAAGAAACATTCAATCCCCTCTTCATTCCACCCCATCGCAACATCGGCAAAAGGCTCTTGATCACAAAGGTCCGACGTGTCGGGAAGGAGGTATTTCCTTTTTGTCCTCCCATCTATCCGGGGAAAGGGTTTTGCGCTGTCGAGATGATGACAGGAAAGGCTGAGCTGAAAAAAACTGACGGGGGCGAGGGGGATAAATTCTTGCATCAATCCCGTTGCGGTGGGGCATCAAGGAAGTCAAGGGAAAGGGCATGTTTTTCCAGCATTCTTGCCAAAAGATGATTCATGAGGGCCTTCTTAGCATCTGCAGAAAGGAAGCGGTGGGTCTCCATGACCTCTTCTAATAAATCGGAAAAGCCGGCCCCCGATCGTGTTTCCCTGAGATAGAAAAAACTAAGGTCCCCATTGGCGCCGGGGTAAACACTCGACCACTGTTCCGGTTCCAGTGCAAACACCTCCTCTTTATTCAGGGAGGCGACCTCTTCACTCTTATTGGCCTGATAGGGCGTCTTGACGAGTCTCCACTGGTCATTGATCTTTTGCGGGGGCGGCAATCTCTGCTCTTCAGAAGTCGGAGCTTGCAACCGAGATTGAATTCTTGAGGGATCTTGTTCAAACTGGTCCCGCAGCCCTCTCAAATAGGCGTAAAAGCGCAAAGAAGCCGCATAATCGCCGATCATCGGTTTGGGGTCCTCTCCCGGTGTCGCTGCCTGGGTGTAATCGGCGTTAATCTCATCCAAGAGGTTGGCAAAGTAGTCATCAGCAACGTCATACCCTGCCTGCAAGAATTGCTGGCCTCGATACTTTTCGGGAGTCTCTTCTTTCATCTTAGCAAAATGTTCCCGTAAAGTCTTTTCGAGAAGGCGGTCGAGTATACCGGCTTGATTTGCCTCTGCAAAGCTCAGAACCTCCGGGTTGGAAGAGCGATCAACGACCTCGATTTGATAATAGGCGGCGCCGTCGGCAGTGTAGCAGGAAAGAGCTTCTTGGCTTTCAGGATACCGATCGAACAGGTCCACCAGCACTTGCGGATTTTTGAGCCCGGAGAACTCTTCGCTTCTCCCTTTCATCGGCATGCCGACGACACGTTGCCGGCTTTCCGCTTCCTGCAGAGACTGGCAGATCCATTTCGGATGCTCATCGACAATTTGCAAGCGGGTAAACACATCGACACGGGCGCGTGTTTTGTTGTCCAACTCTTGAAGGGAAGCAAAGCGCTCTTCCTTAGTCTCTCCCGGTTTGATGCCGAGTTCAGGAAATTTCTGCTTCAATTTTTCCCAATTTTCCTCTTCAACTTCCCAGTCCCATGCCTGTTTCACTCCCACTTTTGCTTGCAAGACATTTTTGTCCACTTTTGCGATCTTTAAGAGGAATTTCCGCTGAATCAATTCGGGATAACGCTCCTGCACCTCATCGACAGTGTAAAATGTTTCGGGAAACCGGAGCAGCTCTTTCCCCGATTGGGGCCGCTTACTCACAGCATTTAAGTATAGCTCGAACTTTTGTAAAGAGGAGTAATCGCCGAAACGTAGAGGCTCCGGCAGCTGATAGAGATCTCCCTCGATTGTTTTTTTGGCATCGGCTTGAAATTCCTTGATCGAAAAGGGATCGACGAGAACACTGCTTCCTAAATCTCCAAAAAGACGGCGGAATAGCATCACCTGCTGCCAAAGAGCCAGTGCTTTGCTTTTATCCATTCTCATCCGGCGGAGCTGTTCACTGAAATACTGATCAACGTTCGCAACCCCTAAATTGGGATTTTTGCTATTTTGATAAAAACTCTCTTCCGCATGGTGGTATAGGTCGGCGAGCGCCTCTGCCTTAGACACTTCATACCCTTGCTGTTCAGCGATGATCGCACTGTTGATGATAAATTCTGCAACCAGCCGGAGAAATCGGGGGCCGAACCAATCATCCAACGTCCGATAACCAAATAGAGCGAGATCTGCCCGGTCGAGGCCGGGATCGTGATTCACCCATCGATACTGCCTCTCCTGCTGGCGCAGCAGAAGGCGCAAAATCAAAGCGGGAAATCGCCGCTCGGCAAGGAAAAGCTTGGCCCTGGATGCAAAAGCCTCGGGAGTTGCCGGCTGTTCAGCGGTCATTAGCGCCATGTAATGGGCGTTAATGTCAGGGGCGGCAAGATTCCACGCGTTGACGGCGCTGATGAAGGCTGCATCGGGGTGGGTGTAAGGAGAAAACCGTTGTTCTTTTCTGTGTTTCGCCTGCAGTTCTTCCTGCATATCCGGTAAATAAGGAGCGGTCAAAACCTCTGCCAGCCCGGTTTCCAAAAAATCTTTTTTTACCACTCCATCGTTTAGAAAATTCGGCCCCCACGATCCCCCGAATAACAGTTTATCGTCGCTGTCCGTTCCCAGGAAAAGGGCCAGATCTTCTACCTCTGAACGAGGGATTTGCGTTCCGTCGATGGCGGTAAAAGCGGGAGGATCGGTAAAAGAGGACTCTTGGAGGGCGCTGTAAGTGCCAAAAAATGTAAACGAAACCACAATGACGATGGTGATGAATATAAAAAAGAGACGTTCATACTTTCGAAAAAACGCAAACATGCTGTGCCGTTGAGTTACCGTGTTAAACCGAGAAAGTGCATTTTAACAAAGAAACTTGTTTACGACAATAAAGAAAAGCCCATGCAACCGTTCATCGACTCCTGTTCTAAAGCCTGAACGGCTGCAAAGCAAAGAGATCATTTATTGCCCTTCTTCTGCAGGTGCCAACACCCCCGAATCCCAGAGTAGAAGACGGGCTAAATCTTTTGTGGGACAGGAGACCTCTTTACCGTCGATATCCTCAACGTATGTCACCCATTTCTCCGGAAATCGGCCATTTTCATCGGTGGAAATGCCTTTCTCAACAAGCCACGGCTTGATGATTGTCCTAAAATCGATCTTTCTTTCATTTTGCAAGACCTTTGTGATTTCACCTGTGTCCACCATTTCACCTGTGTCAGCATCCTTTTCGTATTTGGTTTCATGCCAAGGGAGCAAATCTTGATGAATGCGGTCGACAATTGCATCGACAGTATAGCTATTCTTGCAGTTCTCTAAGTAGCCCATGTAAAACAGGAGAAGAAAAAGCTTCACTTCTATATGGACTTTGAGAAAGTGTTGAGCAAAAATCCCTTGTTCAAGGACCCATTTCTTGATCCCCTCGGCACCATGCAAAGCATTGACCAGCACGGTGCTAATTATATTTCTCCCTTTAAAGCGATGATAACGTTCGCCATCAAAGGTACGAAACTGATGCCAACTCGCACCTTCGACAGCATCGATGACATGGATGCAGTTCCACCCCCCTGCAAGATCCATGCTAAACACTCCCCACGTTAGATTTCGAATCCGCCGATCTTCTTGGCGCAACCCCTCTTTAACGAGATCCCCGCGGAACTGAGCCAATCGGTTATGAACAGCCCAGTTGAGATCTACTGTATCTGGATTCACCATGATCTCGACATTTCTGAACAAATTTTTATTGCATCCGTTTCCTATCTCAAGTAATTGCGTCACATTCTCTTTAAAATTTTCCTTATCGTTTAAAGTGCGATCCATAATGGCTTTCAAGTAGGTTTGGACTGTAGGGAGATTTGAAAGAACCCCATCTTCAAACACCCCATTGATGACTGCATTTCCCAGCTTCTTCCAACCCGTGTCTTCCGCTAAGTTGTAGGTAAACATCTCTTGTTGTATTTGGTTATCAAGCTCGTACGCGGTCTTAGGCAAGGGTTTAAATTTCTCTTTAAAACTCTCCCAATGAGCTTGATCTTCTTCAAGAACTTTTTCTTCAATTTCTGCAAACAACTCGTCTGCACTCTTGTTAAGCAAGCCTCCAAAAAAGTTTTCCCCTAGAGCTTGTTTTTTAAGCTTCTCCCAAAATTCTCGATCATTCTTGATAACTTTATCTTTTTCATCAGCGATTGCTTTAATATCTGCAACCAGCGTTTTTGCATCCATCTTCTCTACTATTTTTCGATAGTCGGGGGGAAGCAGATCCCCGATTTCCGATGCATAAATACTCGAGAAGTTTAACGCAAAATTCCCGTTCTCACTCGTTCTGTCTTCGATGTCCAACCCATCAGGTTTCGGCACCTTCTGAGGTGTTCCGGGTTTAGCCCTCCGCCAAGATTCCGGGAAGTGCTTGCTGATTTCGTCATGTTTTAATAGGAGATGTCCTAACTCGTTGACATGATCCACCATTTTTCGAGCTAAGTAATAAGGACCTAGGGGGGCGAGATAATCTGCGATCACTTTTGCCGTAAACATGACAGGCTCCAACCACTGCTCCACTTTCCCCGGCATGTTTCCCGTTCTCTTGATGCCGATTAAAAGCATGCTGACGAGTCCCGCAACCCCCATGGCTACTTGACCTAAAGCAATGATGGCAACATAAGACACTAGATAGGCAACGTTGATGATGTCATTGCTAAAATTGGTTTGCCACTCGGCGACTGTTTCGATTCCCCGGGAAAGGTTTGTCAACGCTTTCCGGGACAGGTGTGTTAAGCCGTTGCTGTTTTCTTTTTCTCCCTTTTGTATTCTTTTTTCCTCTTGTTTTAGATAATTCGCTGCATGAAAAAAAGACATTTGCAGAGCAAATCCAATATAGCTGGGGATGACGCTCAAACGATGCACATCTATACTCGGAACAACGCCCCTCCATTGAGAAGCTAAATGCCCTATCCTCTCCGAGGAGAGAAATCCAACAGTTAAGAATTGCCGCTGATCTTTTTCATGCCCGGTCAAATGGCAATGTTCTCGGAAATTAGCACCGGCAAAAGTGAGATATTTTAAAACCGTACTCATGATACAAACCTCTTATTGAATTTCTAAACACATGATGACTGTGTTGCCCTCTATACCCCCAAACAAACTCAAGAATTGGCATTTCGGTAAAATATTAGCCGTATTAGCCGCAACGCATGACAAAATGAAGACCACGATAGCTTAATTCACTTCGATTGTCAATAAAGAATCTGTAAAGAGTTCCCTCATCCATTTAATTTAACAAGTTTTGCATACTACTTTTATTTAAAAACAAATATAGCATCATTTGATAAATAAAAAGTTATTTTTTATAATAAATAAAGAGGGGTTTATTAAACCAACCATATCAAGCTAACAGGAGGAAATCGATGCCGTCGCAAAAGGCCTATCAAGAAATCAAGATCCCCATGCTGCCGATAAAATCCTTAGCAAATAACGCCATGGGCGAATTGCGATTTTGCGATTTCGGTTGATAATGCGCAGGTACTAGTTTCACCACTCATTTAAAGCATGGTTGTTAGTGTAAAACACAGAGACACAGAGAGCACAGAGAGAAA
>JBAUVX010000047.1:0-6029 GCA_049583465.1 Waddliaceae bacterium
TGGCCTTCATCGAATCATAAACGGATTTTGAGCTTAGAACTGCCCCCGTCCTTTCTCTCTGTGCTCTCTGTGTCTCTGTGTTTTACACTAACAACCATGCTTTAAATGAGTGGTGAAACTAGTACCCGCGCATTATCAACCGAAATCGTAAAATCGCAATTCGCCCATGGCGTAAATTCCAGTGCTGCAACAAGTGCCGGTGTTTTGAAGTCATGCACGAAAAGAAGTGTTTACCTCTTAGGCAAGATTTTTAATTTGATTATTAAGAGGGATTACAATAGTTAAAGCTCGACTTTGCAAATTTTATCCTCTAGGGGGGAGCAAATTTTGCCCTCGGGAGCTTTACTTTTTCAGGGCCGACTAATTATTGTGTGGGTTTCATCCAGGGAAAGAGAAGGACATCTCGGATAGAGTCGGCATTTGTCAGGAGCATCACCAGACGGTCGATCCCAATACCGATCCCTCCCGTGGGGGGCATCCCTTGACAGATGGCCTCGATAAATTCATGATCAAAGGGGTGGGCATCTTGGTCCCCGGCCTTTCGCCTTTGAACCTGCTCTTCAAGGAGTTGTCTCTGGATAATGGGATCATTCAGTTCAGAATACGCATTGCAAAACTCTTCTCCAACGATAAAGCTTTCAAATCTTTCGACGATCCCTTTCTCACGTTCTTCTGGATTTCGATGGAGTTTACACAAGGGAGTCGTTTCGATGGGGAAGTCGATAATATGATGAGGTTGAATAAGCTTAGGTTGTGCCAGATGCTCGAAAAGAGCGGCGATCATGAGACCTCTAGAAAACGTTTTGACTTTGCCGGCCTCCAACTGCCCGCATTCGATCAATTTTTGGTACAGTTCTTGATCGCTTTGGGAGTCGACGTCTAGACCGGAAAATTTGATCAAGCTCTCTCGCATTGTTAAACGGGTCCAGGGGGCTTTAAGGTCGATGGTGATCGGCCCTTCTGTTGAGTTGACGGTGATTTTAGTGGTGTCGAAAAGATGAACGGCAAGCCTTTCTACGAGATTTTCCATGAAAATCATCATGTCGTTGTAATCCCAATAGGCTGCATAGGCTTCCAGCATTGTGAACTCAGGATTATGCGTACGGTCCATGCCTTCGTTACGAAATACCCTGCCAATTTCGAAAACTTTATCCATTCCCCCGACAATGAGCTTTTTTAAGGAGATTTCGATGCTGATGCGCATGAACATCTGTTGGTCCAAAACGTTTAATTTTGTCAGAAACGGCTGTGCTTCTGCCCCTCCGTAGATGCTTTGCAAGATGGGCGTTTCGACTTCGATAAAGCCGGCGCTTTCATATTGATGACGTATGAAGCTAAGAATTCGGCTTCGGGTGAGAAATGTTTCTTTTACCTCCTGATTGGAGATAAGGTCTAGCCATCGTTTTCTGTACCGGATTTCTTTATCGTGTAAACCCGCATGCTTTTCGGCTAAAGGAAGCAGGGTTTTGCATAAGAGTGTCAACGTATTGACGTAGATGGTTAATTCCCCTTTTTGGGTATGAAAGAGATGGCCTTCGACGCCGATGATATCTCCGATATCGATCTTTTTTTCGATCACTTTAAGAGGAGAGGGTGGTTGAGCTAAAGAGAGCCGTTCTCTGTCGTATCCGGAGATTTGTGAGTTGTCCTTATTAAACATGACCTGAATGCGGCCCGTATGGTCTTGGATGTGGGCAAAAGCATTTTTTCCCATGGGACGAAAAAGGACCAGCCGGCCGGACACACACACTTTTTCCGTTTGGCCCAGTGCCGCTTGTTCGCTATTTCCAACCGATGCCTTGCCATATTCACTGTGCAGGGCGTTGGCATCATGTGTCGGGGCATAGTTGTGAGGGTAGGGTTCAATACCTAAGCGTCGTAGTTCTTCAAGCTTGTTTGCACGGAGCGTGTATTCTTCGAGGCATTCAAAATCTGGCTTTGCGATCATATGAAAAATGAATCAATGATGACTAATTAGTCTGTTGGTAGGTGTTGGTTGTTTTTGCTTTATCTTGATCCCTGTCCACAAAGGTCAAACTCAAGTAAGCGTATATCGTTGTAAAGATGACAGCCAAGGTATAAATGATCCCCGTAAAAACAAAAACTTTGGTTTTGCGGCTGGATTGCTTCACCATTTCCATCCAACGAAACATCGCATCACCCTTTCTTTAAAACAAGGTCATTATAACAAGTGTTCTTTTTTTCACCTAGAACAAGTTCGCGCTCACAGCAACTCTCACACTCCCCGTAAACTGAGAAGAGATCAATCATCTCTAGACTTACGCAACAAGAGCACTTTGAAGGCATCATGAATAAATTAAAAATTATTTTCTAATGTCATTTGCCCTTCTGATATTTTAATTATTGAGAATTATTCCCTTTTGAGTTTATCATATCTTAATCTTCAAAGAAATCGGTAAATTGTTGAGCTGTAAATTAAAAACAAATATTTCTCTATCACTCCTTAATTTAAAAAGGACGGTATAACATGGGTCCAGCACCTTCTCACTCAAGTCTTCTCCCTCACAGTGCCACGAGGGTAAATCATATGCTGCAACAGGCGCTTTTAGAAGCGAAAAAAGAAGATCTGTTTTCATGCCACGTTGTAGCAACCGCTTATACTGTCGCGGCGGTTGCGATCTCTTTGTTCAATACAGTGAGTTATTTTCTTGTTGGGATCTATCAAAGCGCACAACACGTCTTCCATTTTCAATTAGATCAAGCTGTTAACGACTTAAAACAGGGGTTTTTCGATGCTCGAATCAGTTTGATTTTCTCAGCAGTTGGCACGGTATGTGTAGTTATCGGGATTCTCTATCCCCCAACATTGAATTGCCTTGTACCTTCTCCGGAGCAAATTGCCGGTCTTCGAGAGGAGCTGCAGGAAAGGGACCGCGATCTCGCTTCTTTGCGTGCTTCCGAGGACAGTCATCGGCGCTTAGTTAAAAGGCTAAGCGACCGTATTGAACAGCTTCAGAAAGCTCAAAATAGAACCCATGAGGCTCCCGCTCCTGACTCTCCCGAACTGCTCTTAAGTCGACGCATTGCCGTGATTCTTCCTCCTTCAGAGAGGGCTATTCAACCCCATGAAATGAGTACGTCTTCTTCTTTAAGCGAAGGATGGGATTCCGATGATGCTGATATGCTTGATTACCCCAAGGAGATAACGGGTGGTATAGGACCTAAAAGCAGTGAAGCGAGTTCTGCTATGGAAAGCAGTTGGGTGAAGTGTGAAGAAAGGGAGGATGCACGACCCCTTCATGAACAGGTGGTACGTTCTATCCCCAAGCATGTGCCGAAAAGCTATAAAGAATCGCTGACATCGTGGGTCTGGGATGACAACCATCCTTCCAAGTTCCAAAAATATGCGGTTGTCCTTCAAGAGTTGTGCAGAAAATTGGAAGAGCTACTTCATATTAACCTTCACGAGGAGTTTTATGAAATCTGCCAATCTCATCATGCAGTTGAAGATTCCTTGAAAGAGGCAGTTCGCGGTTGTTTCATTTCTCTCCTTTACCCCGTCACTCGAGATTACGACAACCCAAGAGCTCAATGTCAATTCTTGATTGCAAGGCTGGATGAAGCTGTCAAGCTGGTCGATGATCGAAAAAAGAGGGATGAGCCATTGACGGAAGAAGAACAGCGTATGGTCCATGTCATTGAGACCATGTGCTATATCCGTTGGGGAAAGATTGAAATTTTTCCCTATTTAAAGGGGATTGTAGATCTTTATGTCAATGCCTATCAAAGGGCAGCGGAGTATGACTTGGAAATGCCCGTGTTGACCATCCGGACCTTTCCGACGATTTTTCTCTCTTTGAACCGCATGGTGAAAGAAGCCCCGGCACAAGTAAAAAAACCCGCTTTAGCTCTTCAATGGCAAAAATTGCAAGGAGAGCTTGGCATCAAGAATTACACGGGCTCCGAAAACCAACCCAATAAACTTGCCGATCTTATTTATACTAATGAAAATGGGGAAACCCAAGCCATTGCCTACATGCGTCATGGAAGCCCAACAACTGGTGGAACTCTTGTAGGAGCCCTTGCCGGGATAGTGTCGCGGCCTCTGCTTTATCCAGTGGGAATGCACGACTATGCCGTGAGCAGCGGGGAAGGGATCGTCCCTAACTATCTGATGTTTATCGATGCGGCAGCAAATAGAAAAGAAGGGGTCTTTTATGTTGTGCATCAAAGACTCCAAGCAGACATTATTGGAAATGAAAGAGATCGGGTTGAGAGCATCATGGAGATTCAAAATACCCGCAGGAATTTTTTCGTCTTAGTTCAACCGGTTGAAGGACCGCTTTTTGACCGTAAATATGATGCCTACCAACGGATTGATTATGCTCAAATACGGACTTTTGCAGGATTAAAAAAAGGACTCAAGGATCAGTTTTTTGGACAGACTCCTTATCCCTCCTGCGCTCTTCCTTTCCATTTGGAGCTGCCAGACGCTCTTAAAGGTGAAGAGAATGCAGAGCGCCGCACCCTTCTTGATGGGCTGAAAGAGCAATTCCCTCCGGAACAGTGGAGGCAATTACACGCAGATCTTTGCTGCCATCCAAAAGAAAAAGACAATCGCCTTCTCTATAAAGTTCATCAGACGTTTTTTGATGGAAGAGAGGTTGGGGATGAAGAATTTCAGAATTTTACCGATCTTGCATTTGCCTTTTTCCGCAATCAAGACTATGCGCAAAATTTTGATCAAATGCTTGACTTGGTGCATGATATCTTCTTTAAAGGGAAAGAGGAGATAACCTCAAAAGAAGAATGGCAAACGTTTCTTTTGCTCTTCTATGTTTTCCAAAAAATCGATCTCAAATTCCGATTAGGGGAATCCTCAGGCTTTCCCATTCAACACTATACCACAGCTTGCAAGGACTTTCTCGACAGAGGGGGGAATATGGCGATGCTGGAGACAATTTTGCACCTCTATTGGATGCATCAAGAAAATGATCCATCCAAATTGGAAGATATTTTCTACAACATTCTGGGAGCGGCTATCGCAGTGAAGAAAAAAGAGGTCATCGTCCATCGGGTAGAGCCGGGTTTTGCAGCCATGGAGCATGTGAGAAGCCTATTCGAGTCTTCTCCTCAGTGCCGAGAGGGCTTTGATCGTGTCTGTTTTGGGAAGGGGAGATGGAAAGTTCACGGGATGGAAGTGGCAAAGCATGAAGGCCAGGCAGCATGTCCAAGCCTAAAAACTGTCCAAACACCCGCTGAAGTCTATGCATTCCTTGGAGTCCTTAAAACAACAGAAGTCGACCATACCCGCCCGATCGTTTCTGAGACTTTTGTTGAAGATAATCAGAATGTTTATCGTAAAGGCGACGATGCTCTTCTTGTTCAAGAGTCAATTTTTTGCCAATTGAACGCAGATTTTAAACGAGGAGATGAACTTCAAAGGTTCCAATTTAAGGAAAAAATCTTTGACGGCAGCGAGGGTAAGGATGCAGAAGCACTTTATAACACTCTCCTCTCTTATCCCTTATTGCAAAATGAGCCGCAAAAAGTCCTTGGGGTCATGGCCCTATTCCAGCAAGGAATATTCGCTGATGTCCAAAACCAAATCCTAAAAACTCTGGATATTAAGGAAGTCCTCCTTGCCGGTTTTGGGCTCGGTCAAGCCAAAAAACAACTGGTTGGAAAAAGGCCTTTAACGGAATACACTCTTGATATTGAAAATAATGGCGACGTATCGGTTATTGGAGCGAACCTTTATGTCTTAACTTATGGAGATTCTGAAAATCGCAAGGAACTTTTGGGAAGAGAAAGACACTCTAAAGTGTATGCAACAATACGTGCTGAGGTCTTCATCAATGTTACTCGAGGGAGGGCTTACTGGAAATGGAATGTCGAAGATATCATTTATTGATGTAAAAAGAGATAGTCAACGCTGGTAATTTATCCTATTGCGCCGAAAAACCCGGTCATTTATGACCGGGATGTAAGGCGCTCCGGTACTAGCTAGGGTTTTCCTGCTGTTGGATGTATTGTGTCAGTATCTCTAGAGGCGCACCTCCGCAGCT
>JBAUVX010000048.1:0-9550 GCA_049583465.1 Waddliaceae bacterium
GTCCTTTCTCTCTGTGCTCTCTGTGTCTCTGTGTTTTACACTAACAACCATGCTTTAAATGAGTGGTGAAACTAGTACCTGCGCATTATCAACCGAAATCGCAAAATCGCAATTCGCCCATGGCGTACATTGGCTAATTTCTTAATATATATTTAATAAATTATTAATAAAACACAAACATTTTTATTATACATTTTTGTACCACAGCAATAAATAAATTAAATTAAACCCTAAGGATGTGAAATTATGAATCCTATTAAAAATAGTTTATCCCCTCGAGAAGCCTATGGTGATTATGATGCGGACGAGAGTAAGGATACAGAGGCCTCTCGAGAGGAGAGCCTTCCTGCACGAATAGCCGATGATCGGCTCAATCCGGAGCTCAGCGACTCGTCTCCTGAATCTCTTCAAAGACGGAGCAGTTTGCTGGCATCTGAAGATAGCCCAGTTAGCGCCTTGCCATTTTGGGGAATCGTATCGGGGGGAAAAAATTTGGCCGGTCAAGTCTTAACGCAAGGCTTAAATCTTTTGTCCGGATCTTTTTACTCTTCTTCAAGAGATAGTGAAAGAGCAGAAAATGCGAGGTTGAAGCTCAGTGAAAATCAGGATTTCTTTGTCATGCGTAAGGAATGGGATATGATGTTGAGTCCTGCAAAAGAACCGGATCTGGATTCTGCGGGAGGTGATAGCGAATATCTTGCTCCTACACTTGAAAAAATTCATGAAGAAACGGGCAGCCCTAAAGAAATACTCGGCCGTGCGGTAGGTTTTGTTAACAATGCAGGCAAAAATAAACTCTTTTACAACATACACACGGATATACATGAAAAATGCCGTATGATTGTTAATCCACAGATTGACTCCTCTTCTTGGAAAGTGCAAAAGAAACCTGATGGAGAAGAAAACGATTATGTGGTGGTTTTTCACATTTCCGGAAGGCTGCAAAGTGAATCCGACCATTGCAATCCTCAGGTCATTGGAGGGTTTCGAGCAGAATTGACTGTCGATTTGACGGAAAACAAGGTGCATGCGACCTACGATGTTGAATTGCTCAAAGAAAAAATCGTGCTCGATAAAGACAGGCTTGAAGAGATAAAACAACGAATGGACAAAAAAAAGAGGGAAATCGCGGAATTAATGGATTTGATCCAATTCCAAAGAACCTTCGCCGAGCCCGCTTATAGAAATATCGCAGAGTTTTTTCTCGAATTACCGGAAAATCAAGACGAAGTAAAAGCGGCATTACGGGAAAAAATAAACGAAATACGGGAAAAAGTCGCTCAAGTCAACAACTCCGATGATTCGGACGAAGACAAAAAAGCTAAGCGCGTAGTCTTGGAAAAAGAAATTCTAGCCAACTTAACAAAACTGGAGAGATACAACAAAGAGGCTTGGGAGCTGGAAATTGAGGTCAGTAAAAAAGCATGGCAAAATGCACGGAATGGAGCAGGGGATTTCACAATGCATAACGAAGCAATCGAACGCTCCCTCGCTGAAATCGGCAGCCTTTCAAGAGAAGAGCAAAAACTTTTTCCAAATAAGCCTCGACAGTAAACGAAGGAAGGAATAGACGTGTCTCTAAACTTTCTCTTGCCGGTTTAGGCAAGAGAAAGTCTGCTCGATGTGCTCCGGCACCGCTCTCCAAAACGTAGTTGAGGGGAGGATTAGCCTTATTGATGCCTCAACTTCAATTTAGGAACCTATCCAACCTATTATTACGGCTTATGGGTTCCTCCCTTGGGGCTGTCAGATCAAAATCAAGAACCTGTTTGGCAATCTCCTCGACAATTCCTGCAACCTCCTGGGCCGCCTGATGTTTTCTCTAGAACCTAATACTACTCCCGTGGTACTCTTTTTTTTTTGCTCAATTTGAGTATAATAATCCTCTAGAAAAAAATTGTGAAATAAGGAGTCTGCGATGTCAGGAGCACTCTCCCCCTTTTCTGTGAGGGATGATGTTAGCGATAGAGTTCGTCAACTCCAAAGAGCGCAAGAAGAAAATAGGCTAAAAAAAAATTTACTGCATTTTGAGCCTATCAGTGCACGGGCATTCAATGCAATTCGGTATTCTTGTGCGGTTTTGCACAGAAGAGGCCCCAAAAGTGGCTGGGAGGGGAAAGCTCTTCGCGTGTTGACCGTTTCGGCCAGCGGCATTGGATGCATTCTTACCACTCTGGGGGGCTTGGGAGAAACGGCAGTTTCCAGTTCCCTTTTTTTTCTTGCTATCGCTTTCCATCAGATCACCCAAAAAAAGCATGTCCTAGCCGAAAAGATCATAGCAAAATCGTTGTCCTATTCAATCAATAGCGGGATTACTGTTGCGATAGCAATTGCCGCTCTTGTGTCTTCGTCAGCAAGACCTGTGTTGATGCCTCGGTATCGCATAATAGCAACCGGCATTTCCAGATTTAATTACTTCATGTCAGCGATAATGGGACAATTTTTCGTTGGATATGCATATGGAGATGAGGATATCGGCAGGGTTCGATGCGGGATTGCTTCCTGGGAAGCAGCACCCGATGCCCTGTCAAGATTGAGGAACTCTTTTGTCGCAGATCTCGATATTCAAACGAGGAACTCTTTTGTCGCAGATCTCGATATTCAAACACGGAATTTTCAACTACGGCAATTTTATGAAGGCCTACCTGCTGATATTCGTGAGTTTTTTCTAAACTTTGACTTCAGCCGTTATCGTCGGGAAGAACAGTACCGGAATCAGCTCCACAACCAATTGACTCTCATTGCACCTCAACTTATGCAAGCATGGGGAATCGAAGTGATCGCCGAGGGAAATGAGTTCCGTCTAGATACCTATGGAAATGAGGTAAAACCATACCGGGACAACCTCATCGAATACGTGAAGATGGCGACGCGCCAAATGGTCGAACACAAGTGGGCAAAATACCTTTCTCAAGAAGAGGATTTTGAGAAAGGAAAGGAACTTTTAGAGTCCTTTGATGCTTCGGCAACTATTCCACTTGCCCACATCGCACAATTCATCGAACTACAAGAAGAGGATTCTCAATGTCCGAACTTATTCTCCCATCGCGACCTCCAAAGATATTCAAGCAGAAAAGGAAAAATCGATGAGGCAAAAGAGTTGTTGAGCGGGATTTCAGAGGATGAGAAAAATTCTCTCATTAGACAATTAATCAAAGGAAGGGTTCCTCATAAGGGAGCGCAAACTCAAGTGGATAAGCTTTACCTGAAAATCACGGAGCTGGCGGGAGATCTTCATCAAGGGAAACTCATGTGTCTCCTAACTTTTAATGCAAATTCTATTGAATTCAGCTCGGAGCATTTATTTGGCAAAGCATGGAGAGATGCTCTTAATGAGCAGATAATCCTACCTTAACGCAAGAAAGAGAAACACAAGCAGCCGAGAGGCCGTTGCATGCGCCCTCTGATTTCCCGAGAAAAGATAGCCGGGCTTGCCGATTGCATCGGGCGGGCACTCTCCTCCATTGCCCTGACTGCGGCGTGCTTGTTCGGCGTCATGGTGCTCGTCCTCCTAGGGACTCTTGAAGAGGTCCGGACGGGGATTTACTACGCACAAAACATCTACTTTCGATCCTTTCTTGTTTATTGGCAGCTGAAGGATTTTCCCTATCGCATCCCCTATTTTCCCGGAGGATATGCCTTTGGGGCATTACTTCTGCTGAATCTTTTCGCTGCTTATTGGTATCATTTCCAACTGAGTTGGAAAAAAACGGGAATTGCCTTTATCCATTTAGGCATCGCTTTGCTTATCATCGCCGAAATGATCACCGGCCTTTGTTCGCAGGAAAGCCAAATGGCCATAAAAGTTGGTCAATCCATGAACTATTCCGAAAGTTTGCGGGAAATGGAGTTGGTGGTTGCCGATACGACTAACGCAAACTACAACCACGTGGTAACCATCCCGGAAAAACAGCTCTCTGCGGGTTTGATCATTTCCCTTCCGACACTCCCCCTGACTCTTAAAACAAAAACCGTGTACCCCAATTCACGGCTGAGCATGCGTGAAGAAGAAGAAGAAAAAGCGGCACCCTCCCCTTCTTATCGAGGAATTGGGGGGCAAGTGCAAATCGACCCGCTGCCGCCGGTAACGCGGGATGACCGCATGCCTACCTTCACAGCGGTGATTGAACTCAAGGATAAAGAATTTTCTTTGGGAGAGTGGGTGCTGTCCAACGCAATCCCCATCCCGCAATCCTTTCGCTATGAGAATAAAGACTACGAACTTGCAATTCGTCGGAAACGGTATTATTATCCGTTCAGGCTAAAACTTGTCGATTTTAAAAAAGAAACGTATTCCGGCACAGAAATCCCCAAGAGCTTTTCGAGTCAAGTGACACTCTTTAATGATTCCGGAGAGTTGGAGCGGCAAGCGGTTATTTCGATGAATCAGCCCTTGAGGTATGAAGGAAAAACCTTTTATCAAGCGAGCTATGGAGACGAAGGGAGCCTTTCTGTCTTGCAGGTTGTCGAAAACCCCGGCCGCTGGCTGCCCTATCTCTCCTCAAGTCTTGTGACTGTGGGATTGATCCTGCAATTCTTCGTTGGTTTCTATGATCGTAGAGGACGTTCGTTTGTTCGGGTATAATCCATTGCAAGCATACCGCTTTTTCTTCATTCTGCTGCCCTTATTTATCTTTTCCCCCGTGCATGTTTTATGGGGAACACAATCTTCTTCATTTGATTTTGCAGCTGCTGGGCGATTGCCTGTTCAACAAGAGGGACGGCTCAAACCACTGGATACTGTCGCCCGCAATACGCTGCTGATGATCCATGGGAAGCAAACCCTGAAATGGGGCAATCGGAAGATTTTGGCTATCGAATGGCTTCTGGATATGCTGATGAACCCGGAAAAAGCCGCCGGCTACCCTGTTTTTCGCATCGACCATCCCGAAGTGCTGGCGCTGATTGGAAAAATCCCCAAGGATGGCAAACATCATTCTTTCAAAGAGATCATCCCCTATTATCAAGACATCCGCCATCAAACGCTTCATGCCGCCGGTGTGGACACTCAACAGCGCAATCCCTATCAACGAGCAGTGGCGGCGCTGTGGCAACAGATCAGCCTGTATATTCGACTCAACAATACCTTATTCGCCGGGCAAACAGAAAATTTTCCCACAGAAATCTCCATGTTTGAAAAAGGGGTCGAACTTATCTCCCCCAAGACAGAAGATTCTCGTCAAGAAAACCTCCTATCCTGGTTTCTAGAAAGATACACATGGATAGCAGAGACCGCCTACTTCCAATCGTTATGTCCTTTGAAAGAGCATGTGCAATGGACAAATATGGGAGAAGGATTACTCGCTCGCTTACATCATTCTTCATTACACCCCTGCATCATCCGTTATGCATGGATGACCCATTATTATCAGCAAGGAGACGCCCCATCTTTTAACAACAGTTTGCATGCCTGCCAACGCCTCATCCGGCAGCATGTTCCCCACGTTGCCGCTAAAGCTCGCTTCGAAGCCTTGTTTAATCAGATCCGGCCGTTTTTTTTAAGCATTGCCATCTATGTCACGGCGTTTCTTATTACGTTGATCTCTTGGGTGGCATTGCCTCAGCGATTGGGACGTCTTGCCTTTTCTCTTCTGATTGCAGGGTTCCTCATTCATACCATGGGGCTGTTGGCAAGGATAGCCATCGAAGGCCGCCCTCCCGTCACCAATCTCTACTCCTCAGCCCTGTTCGTCGGATGGGGAGCTGTCCTCTTCGGGATCCTATTGGAAACGCGCTATCGAAACGGGATGGGAGGATGCCTATCGGCGATCATAGGAAGCCTCACGTTGCTCATCGCCCATCATTTAAGTGGAAATGGGGATACAATGGAAATGATGCGGGCGGTGTTGAATTCAAATTTTTGGCTAAGCACCCATGTCATCGCGATCACCATCGGTTATAGCTCGACGTTGCTTGCCGGTTTTTTGGGGTGTTTTTTCATTCTGCAACAGCTCATCTTGAAAGAGCAGGATCCCACACAGGTGGAAGCAATGGGGAAAACCCTCTATTCCATCATCTGCCTTAGCCTTTTTTTCAGCTTTATCGGAACAGTTTTGGGGGGAATCTGGGCAGACCAATCGTGGGGAAGATTTTGGGGATGGGATCCCAAAGAAAATGGCGCTCTCCTTATTGTGTTGTGGAATGCGATTATTCTCCATTTACGCTGGGGGGGATTGATGAAAACACGGGGACTGATGATTCTCGCCGTCTTTGGCAATGTTGTGACCGGTTTTTCCTGGTTTGGCGTCAATATGCTCGGCGTCGGCTTACATTCCTATGGATTCACTGATCAGGCCTTCTTTTGGCTTGCCGTCTTCATGATCTCTCAAATCCTCATCATGATCTTAGGCTGCATGAAATGCTCCTCTAAATTCCAAGCATAATGTAGGGAATAGCCGGGATGCCCGTCCGGTAAGGCAGCCTCGCGAAAATGACAAATTATTGCCTTCTCCGGTCCAAGAGATAGGAATCAACCCATGCCCTCAGAGACAGGTTTTCGGGTTTTGATTTTTCTTTTTGTTTCCGAGTGAAGATTTGTCTTGATTTGGCATCTGAAAGAATCTAGTATTGTGAACTCGTTCACATGCATGATTGATGAGACAAAACTCCGACAAAATCCAATAACAACACACAATTTTTTATGAGAGGAGAAAGCTCATGACTGCAGCAATTGAAGGCCAAAGGCAGGAGGCTTTAGCGTTTGCTAATTTTAAAGATTATATTCTATCGAGCAACGGAAATGGTAGGTTCAATGATACATCTCTCGACATTATTTCGGAGCACTTTTACCGAGAATTAATTGCACTCTATGATCGGTACTTTCCGGACAATCACATGGACGATGGAAGCAAGTTTGCATACCTGAAAGAGAGCATAACGGGATTCCATGGCGAACCTAGGAGAGAGGGAAATGCGGTGTGCATTGGAGTCTATAAGAAAGGGCAGGCAAGGTGCCGGAGCGAACTTACCGAGGAGGTGAGAGAGCGTGGAGGTTCTTTGAGTTCGCCATGCTGCAGATGGTTTTGTGACAGAGTATCTTATTTCACGTATTCCATGGTATGGCGCATGACGTTTCATTTGCCTAATGGAAATGTTGAACATACTTTTGAAGAGACGATTTATACAGCGAAAGAAGATCGGTTTAGAACCGTAAATTGGAAAGCTGATAGTGAGTTTGAGGTTTATTTAGAAGCAAAGATCCATGCCTATGTCATGGAAAGAATGATGAATCCTCGCCACAAAGACCATCGAGAATTTTCTCAGTTCTTAAATCAATGGGCATATCCCACTCACTCAAAGGGATATTCTGGGACGGCCCTGACCTGGTATTCACATCCTGTAAAATCCTCGGTTACATTAAGCACTAGGAAAGAACTTACATTTGTATGGCTATACAATGGCGCAGAGATTGGTCTGCCGATTCCAGGAGTTCAATACTCTACCGATACCCCTCATTTAATAAGAGTGGGACAGGAAAAAAAAGATCTATTCTTAAGGTTTGCAGAGGAATTGGACACTAGGCCTTTGGATGATCATTTTATCGAAATCGTCAGGCAAAAGATAGAAGAGGTTTGGGGTAGGAATTCTGTTAACGAAAAACAATCTTTGACGGCGTACTTGGATTGGTTAGGAGCAAAATTTGATGGGCTGCATGCAGGATTGCAAAGGTTGAAGAAAGAGCATGATGAGTTTCTCAACCCTCCAACTTTTTGTTGTTACCCGACAGAAGGTCCGAGTTCATTTGAAGAGGTTGCTCACAATTTACGTCTAAATGGTAACGTTCAAGATTTTTTGGCTCCGAAAGCAGGAAGAATGGCCGCTCATTACCAAAACATAAAGAATACATGGGCTCAATTATATGAGGTCCAAGAAAAAATCAAGCTCATGAAATCCTTGGTGGAGCAACATGGCCCCTATCCCAGCCCTCCTCTCGTTGGTGTCAACTACCTGAAAGTCCCGCCTCTAGACATAAAGGCTTCTTTATCAGAGTGGGAGGCAGTTCTGGATAGATGGAATAGCGAAGCTGAACGCGTTCTTGGGAAAGGAAACAACATGGAAAGCTTTTGCGAGCGTGTCAATTCCGGGGTACATCGCGTTTAGTTGGGTTCGCGCGCAAGCATCCCCCCAGGGTTTTTGGATCCCTGGGGCTCCCTCATTAAGACGGCGAATATGAATTTGCGGATAGGTTCATAAATTCCAAAGAAAGTATTGGCGTTAATTTTATTGCTTTGATAGATTTATCGATTAATCGTTCATACTAGTCCTAACAAAAGGGGGAAAAATGCAACCTGTAGGAAAAAAATTCAGTTTACAACAACCTTGTCATGTACTTCCGGAGGCATCGCAATTATCATATCAGGGGAATCAGGCACAAGACTCTCATCAGTCTTTTTCGGAAAGGATCTACAATATTTTTTCGGGTTGGTATGGGACATCGACTGATGAAAATTCAGATGCGCAAGCCGTTAACTATTACTCGCGCATCAAAAATGCCATTGTTTTTGTTCCCTCAAAAGTGTCGCAAACCACATTAAAAATCGGATTCACGACGAAAGCAATATTTTTAGGGTTATTCACAGGGCAATTTATTCCTGCACTGGCACAAGACGATCGATATGATTTTGTTCGTGGCGCCCCAAGTGAAGCAGCGAAGTTATGTAATGATCTCGTATTTAATTGTTTAGAAGGACACATTAGGGAAGGCGCAGAAGTCGTCTCTCAGTTTGCACGATCAATTATTTTAGAGGGGTTTAACGCAAATAGAGCATTTGCGGAACATATGAGTCGATGTTTTGACTACCAAAGTCTCGAGGAAACCACAAAAGCGGCAGTGAACTTTGGAGCTATTTTTCCAACTCCATGTGAACATAATTCTCTCAATCGCAACTACTCTGTCATTGTCAATACTCTTATTAACGCAATTGACTTGAGAGGTTGTGAAGGTGCGCAGCAGTCTTTCATTGTAAAGAATGGTCTATGCGCTCGTTCATACGGATCAGATCCCGGAGATTTTCCCCTTTCAACAGCAGGAGCCTTTGTAGGAATCACATTTGGGGCATTGTTTGCTTTAAGGTATATGTACAAAGAGTACTGTTCCGGAAGTGATCAAGAAAATAGCCGGGATGCCCGTCCGGTAAGGCAGCCTTGCGAAGATGATAAATTATTGCCTTCTCCGGTCTCAGAAGATAGCAATAATCCCGTGCCCTAGCATACCTCTATAATTTTATTGATTTAGCGCGATGTGCAGATCCACACGCTTCCCGATGGCTTTTGCCACTTCGCAAAGAGCCCTAAGAGGGTGTCTACAAAGTCAGAAAAGGTGCTTTTGGCATCTTTTCTGACTTTGTAGACACCCTCTAAGAGTTGATGGCTAAATTAGACGGTAACCAATCTGCTGCCTATTGATCGAGTAGGTGAGCCTTGCGGCTCCGACCTCTCACAGAACCGTGCGTACGGATCCGTACACGGCTCTTCATGTTAACTTCACCCATTCTTGTATTCCAAACCATCCTGGTAGTTTTAAGTCGGAGAATATCTTTTGACCTAACCT
>JBAUVX010000049.1:0-6934 GCA_049583465.1 Waddliaceae bacterium
GGTTTCATATAGAGAAGGTTCGAGCTCGAAATCTTTGGCATCAGGCTTCTCGATTTTGGAGAAAATTGCTAGCTCATACGGTGTGTGTCAAACTGAATATGGAATTAGGCAACGAGCCTTTACAGTTTAAAGGTCTCATAACGCATTAACAATTCGCCCATGGGGTAAATTTTTTAGAACAAAAAGATTAATGTCCCAGACGTCCCAAAAAGTTCGAATGCGGAGGAGGCTGCAACCAATTCGAACCATCCCCTTCTCCCTCAAAATCCCCTGCTACAAATCCACTCCCGTCTACCGCCTCCTCGCCCCCAAGATCAAACAACTCAAAGCCCTCGGCCTCAGCAACAATGACATCGCAGCAAAGCTTAAAATCAACCAAAAAACGGTGGCCAAAAGCATATCGCTCTGCTAAAATCACTACATCAAGTAAAGGAAAAACTTTGAACGTTATAAAGAAAGAAATCGCAACGGGTTTTGTTAAAACCCTATTGAATGGAATTCCATATATCGGACCGGCATTAAATGAAGCAATCTTTGAGATACCTTCACGGATTGCACAACAAAGAAAAGAGGAGTATATTGATAACTTTATTAAAAAGTTTGAGAAAATCCCTGAAAATATGATCGATCTTGACTATATTAAATCGGAGGATTTTTCAGACCTAATTCAACATTTATTAAATAAAGCTACGTTGCGAAAGGCAAAGGAACAAGCGGATTTTTTTGCAAAGTTAGGGGTTGCAAATACCCTCAAAGATCGTCCAGGTATTAATGTTGATTGGCAAATGCGGTTCATTGAAATTTTAGCAAACCTGAATGCATCGGAAATTTTTCTTCTTACTGCCTTATATAACCATCGAAATCCTTCTGGAGGTTCTGTCAAATCTGTGGCAACTCCATTTGGATTAGAAAAGACAGAATTTCAACTTTGCTTTGATTCATTGATTTCAAAAAGCTTAGTATACGATGCAAGTTTAAATAGTTTACCCAAACTAGGAGTGGGATCAAACCCACAACCTCGCGAACGAATAGATTTATCTCCTCTTGGTCGTAGAATAATCAAATTTGTAGATGAAATTCAATATCTGTATAAAACAGCTTCTGGAGAAGCCTAGTGCAATCCTATCCATTTTACAATTTCATTTAAATAATCTTTAGTACCGATTTTTCGTTTATTTTTTAATTCACATAACCAAATTACTTTAACTCTCCATCCCATTTTTTCAAGTTTCTTGATATTTTGGCAATCTCGCTCTGCATTACCTTGTAATTTTTTTTCCCAAAAATCGATGTTGGTAGCAGGCAACTTCCCATGCTCGCAGTCATGATGATGCCAAAAGCACCCATGGATAAAAATAACTGCCTTGTATTTAGGAAATACGAGATCGGGATGTCCCGGGAGTTTCTTATCATGAAGTCTATATCGAAGACCTTGGGCAAATAGAGCTTTTCGAATATTTATTTCGGGCTTTGTGTCCTTATTCTTAACGGAAGCCATGATCCGACTTCTGGTTTTTTTATCAAATTTATCAACCATTGATCAGTTTTTGAATCGTATTTGTAAGTTCAGTTGAATATATTTTTGACCTTCATGCTCATAAATCTTACCAAATTTATGTCTTGTTGTACTGGGCGTTTCCAGTTTGGTATTCAGAAAAAGAAATTCCCGGAACTTGTCCCTGTCATAGACATGATAGCATGCAAGTTCTCCGTTCTCTTTAACTATGATATATCCCCCATGAGTTTCATAAGACCCGTTCCATGGCTTGCTTGGTTGCATACCAAACGCAACCGAAAGCAGAAACTCTTGAATCTTGTATTCATAAAAATGCTTATGATCATTCATGTCTAACGGATCATTTTTTTTTATGTGAAATGCTAATCCTTGAACGGTAGATTGAAAGCCGAGATAATATGCTTTTATTATTTCGGCAATGAGCTCGGGCATTCGTGAATCGATCATGATTAAATTTTTTCGAAAATTCTCATTCGGTATTCGTATAAATTTCAATCCCTTATCTTCGGGCAGAATTCGATTCAATCCGATCAAAGGTTTATCGCCAAATCGATCCCTTTCGGTCGTTGAGTCGACAATTTCAAATTCAAAATTTGTTGCACCCGAAGCATTAAGCAACGTTGACATACCCCCGATTTTAGACTTAATGCTGAACCCTTTTATGGGTTGAGTTCCCGTATGAAAATCTTCGATCTTTAGGGTAATATCCGTTTTTTTTGATGAAGAAGACTTTATTTTTGTACAGCACAGCTCTTGCATGATTTCCCCGGCATCAGGAATCACAAAAGCGCCTTTGGAAACCGATCCCTCTTTAATCTTTCTCAAAATGTTCGATAATTTTCTCGTGACATGCAAAATCGGGACATATATCGGTTCTTCCGAGCCCGATATCAAGACTACTCTGTCATTCTCTCTATCAATTTCATAAATCAGCTCTTTCGAATCTTCATGTCGAATGACACTTAAAACTTTTAGAAATGAATCGGGGATTAGGGCTAATTTTTCATCGGCAGAATGCAATATTTTATCGGATAAGATTTTGAGAAAGGCATAGAACTCACTCCATTCTCCTTTATTTGCACTCAACTGCATAATTATTCCTCTTACTTTCTTGCATAGCATTGAGCATTGCTTTGGCGGTCATTCTGATCGGATCTATAGCTACGCTATTCCCAAGTTGTTTGAGAGCTTGTGCCTCGGAAACGGGAAAATGGAAATCATCGGGGAAACCCATCATTCGTTTTGCTTCATCAGGAGTAATCCGGTGCTCTTCCCCATTTACCAGATAGGTATCCCAGTTTCGTCTGTCATGCAAACCGGATCCTCGACCTCCAACGCGAAGAGTATATCCGATTTCCTTTGAACATTCACCTTTAAAAATTTCTTTCATAGTAACTCTTAAAGGAACAGGAGCGGGAAACTCAAATGAGTCGACTCCCAGATCTTTTCTAAACCCTATAATGTATATTCGAGGTCTATGGGTGGGAAGGCCATAATCGGAAGCCTTTAGGACCTTATAGTAAACATTATAGTTTAATTCATTTTCTAATATGTTTAGTATCACCTCAAGCGTTCTTCCCTCATCATGCTTAAGAAGATGTCGAACATTTTCAAGAAAAATAGCTTTAGGTTTTTTCTTCTCTATTATTTTAGCTATCTCGAAAAATAGTGTTCCTCGAGTTTCGGCGAATCCTTTTTTAAAACCCGCTTGACTAAACGGTTGACAAGGGAACCCTCCGCATAAAATATCAACTTCTTCCGGTATATCGTCCTGATTTTCTTCTAGAGTGATATCACCTCTAAATAATCCGTTCAAAAATAAGCCGGGAGAAATTTTTCTGAAATTATGCTCATAAGTTTTTCGAGCATGATCATCCCATTCGCTAGCATAAGCACACTCACCACCCAGCTGATGAAGCGCAATGTGAAATCCGCCGATTCCCGCAAAAAGATCAACAAATGTAAAAGGCTCGTATTCTGCCGACACATGATTATTGAACTCCATTGTCTCTCCAATTGTTGAAATAACTAGTAAAAAACAGGAAATGCATATTTTCATATCATAATGCAATTGTTTTGAGAATAACCACGATAATTTGCAAGGGCGTCTTCTGCAATCTTACAAATATTTCCAAAATTATCTAAAAAATATCCGGGCAAGCATTCGTCATTTTTTCCTGCTCTAGACTTTTCAGCCCAAGACTTAAAACTTTCGTTCCCACTCCCTGAACAGTATACAATTTTTGCATCTGTTTTTTCCAATGGGGTCCAAATATGATTGTCATGCTCCCGTACTTGAACACCAATAATTACGATAACTTTTGCAAAAAAAGCTGATTTTTCGAACTTATTTTTTTCGTCAGCTAAGAAAGCTTTCCCAATAGGGGATTTTTTTTGGGGGTCAACACATGCCATTACAGGATGGAGAGGTTTGACTCGTTCATTAAAATCTTCTTGACTGCATACTGAGACAATAGGCCCATCTATCAAATGATTGGCGCATCCAAAACTAAAAGAACCCTGAGGTCCTTTTATTCCTTTGACAAAACGATTGCTGCAACCATGTGGTAGACAAAGATCAATTTCTTTCATTGGAATTTCTAGCACATGAAACGCTTGTTCCAATAGCCAATCATAATTTAAAGATGCAAATGTGATTCCTTTAAAACCTATTCGCTTTATTAGTTGGATATAAAGACTTTTAGAAGAAGGAAAAAAATTGAAAAAATATTTGGCCATGTCTTGTTGAAGACCTAAGACATCTCGAGAATGATTCTCTATTACTTGTTTCATCCCTTTTTCAAAATCATCCCTAAATTGAGTTCCATAAGGAGGGTCCAACTTGCCCCATGTTGATGGAGCAAATCTTTTGAGTTCTTCAAATAGCCCCGCCCCACATGCAGGAACATTGATACCTTTCTTCTCAGAACCCTTACTAGCACCCGCCCCGAATAGAAATAAAATGCTCGTCATATTCAATCCCTATCTTTTTTATTCATCTAAAAAATACCCAAAGGATTTCTTAAGTTTTTTTGCAATTTTTTCAAGGGTTTCGAGAGTGGGTAGGGACTGACCGGTTTCGTAGCGGGAGATGCTTTTTTGGAGAATGTCGGTGGCTTGGGCAAGATCAGCTTGGGTCATGTCCATTTCAATGCGAGCAAGCTTGATTCTTTTCCCGAGTTTTTTTGCGTCCATGTGCTATTTTGCGCTTGTATAAAATATACATTTGAAGGTATATTTTAGTCTTTCGGGTGGTTATATATGTGTTTGATTGTATCGCCGCCGAGTAAAAAAGGCAAGAGCTATGGAACCGTTAAGTGAGAGTGAAGTTTTTGTGAGTTTGGATTGGAGGGAGAATCCTGCTGCGAAAAGACTGCTTGATGTGGTTGTTGCAAGTCTTGCCGAAGAGTTCGTTCAAGTCGTAAAAGAAAATCCCGAAATTTTTTCCGAATAACAGGAGGCTCCTATGAGAGTGGCTATTTATGCGCGGTATTCTTCCGAAAATCAGAGTGAGAAGAGTATCGATGATCAGGTACGTGTATGCAGAAAATATGCAGAAGAAAATGGGTATGTGTTTGATGAGGGTCATGTTTTTACCGATGAGGCAATATCGGGTTCGATTGTCAATAGGCCGGGATTGCTGGCGCTTGAAAGGGCTATGGAAGATAGGGAGTTTGATGCGGTTGCCGTAGATGATCTCTCAAGGCTATCAAGAAGCAATCATCAGATGCTGACGTTGGTGAATAAGTTTGCGTTTCATCAGGTGAAGATTATTTCGGTATCGGACGGGATCATTACGGATGATGATAATTCGAAGCTTGGCATTCATATTCGAGGGCTTATCAATGAGCTGTATTTGGATGATCTGAAAAAGAAGACGATGCGGGGGTTGGAAGGGCAAAAGCTGAGAGGCTTCAGCACGGGAGAAAGTATTTACGGATATAAGTCTCATCCTGTTGGGGAATTGAGACTGAATAAGAAGGGGCTGCCGAAGTATGAAGGCATGGTTCATAAGGTTTATGAGGAAGAGGCGGATGTTGTGAGGAGGCTATATCGGGAGTTTGTGGGAGGGATGAGCATTAATGCTCTCGTAAAAAAGTTGAATGAAGAAAGGATTCCTACAAAGAGAAACGGGAGATGGAATTGTTCAACGGTGAGTCGAATATTGAAAAATGAAAAGTATGTGGGCGTTTGGGCATGGAGAAAGTATAAGAACGTAAGAGATCCGATGACCGGCAAGAGAAAGCAGGTTCCAAGGGATGAGCGGGAACAGGTAACGACTATAAGGGAAGAGCTTGCAATTATTGAGAAGGAGGTTTGGGAGAAAGCCAAAGAGAGATGGAAAGAGATTGACGGCGCATGGCCAATGAAGAATTCCCCTACCGGAGTACAGAAGAGTTATGTGCATGCAAATCCAACGCACTTGTTGTCAGGGTTGTTGAAGTGTAAATGCTGCGGGGGTGCGATGGTACAGGTCAGCGGAAAAGGGAGCGGGTATTATGGGTGCTATAACAATAGGAGGAAAAGTTGTGGGAATAAGCTTTTGATTTCTCGAAAGAAATTGGAAGAGATGCTGATTGGCGCTTTGAAAGAGAAGTTTTTAACGGTAGAGAATTTGAAGTATGTCTATGATAATGTAGAGAAGGCTGCTGCGAAATCACTGAATGAGATACCGGAAGAAGTAAAGCAAAAGTGGAGTCAGTTTGAAAAGGTACAGGCGGAGCTTCAAAATCTGCTCAATTTTATTAAAGCGGGGAATTTTTCAAAGATGGTATCCGATGCGATTGTTGATGCGGAAGGGAGAAGTGAGAGGCTGAAGGAAGAGATTTCAGGATTGGAATTTCAAGGAAAACGGGCATTTAAGGCACCGCCTAAGGAGTGGATTGAGCATCGATTGGAAGGGTTTTGCGAGACATTGAATAAGAATACGAAAGCTTCGGCTTTGGCCTTGAAGGAACTGTTGGGAATTATTGAGATGGAGCCGATGCCGGGCGAATGTGTCGTTGAGTGTGGGAGGTTGATTCAGAATCGGCCTTTCTATTTGGCGACTAGCCAAATAGAAACCCTTGCTCTCCTTGAGGAGGGCAAGGGTTCGAATTGGTTGCGTTGTCGGAGGAGGTGGGATTCGAACCCACGGTACGTGATTAACGCACACACGCTTTCCAAGCGTGCTCCTTCGGCCGCTCGGACACTCCTCCGGAGGGAAAAAAAGATACTTGCAATTTTAAATGATAGCAGATGCTTGGTATTTCGTCCATCAATAACGCAAAAATGGCCGGCAATCTGTTTAAAACCCACATTCCGCATGTTGCGCGGGTGATTTCTTCATCTTTTTAATTCTAAGTGGATTACAAAATCTCGATTGGTGACTACAGACCAAGCTTCGATTTTGTAACCCACTTAGAATCAAAAATCTAT